>SKUN01000112.1 GCA_007129945.1 Bacteroidales bacterium | reverse complement strand
CGGTCAGCGCGATTTCCGGCAACAGGTACAATACCTGTTTCCCCTGGTTGATGGTTTCCCGGATCAGCCGGATATACAATTCGGTTTTTCCGCTTGAGGTAACCCCGTGCAGCAGGGTCACATCGTGGGTTTTCTGGCTTTTTTTGACTTCATCCCAGGCTTTTTCCTGGTGAGCGTTGAAGACAATATCCTTTTCTTCAGCACGGATGTGGTCAAAATAGCTGAGCCGCTGCGAATACTTTTCGAGGATTCCTTTTCCGATCAGGCTCTGCAAAGCGGCATATCCCCCTTTTACCGGGCCCGTCAGCTCCTGTTGCCTGACCTCTTTTGTTTTGCTGCCGTAGGGTTCAGCGAGGCGGATATAGTGCATCAGCACCTCCAGTTGCCGGGGGGCCTTGTGCTCAAGTTGAGCAAAAATCTCCCTGAGTTTATCTTCCTCCCTGCAATCCGGGGTCAGGCGGATGTAGTTTTCCCGGCGCGGTCGCCATGGGTTTTCCAATTCTTCCTTCACCAGCACAAGCCCTTTTTCCATCATGGTTTTGATCAGGGGCAGCACTTTGGGGACGGAAGTGGAGGCTGCTGCTTCCTTCAGGGTGAGATGTCTGCCCGATTGCAGGGTCTCAAGAAGCGCAGCTTCTTTTTCATTCAGTGTTTCTGAGGGCCCGGGAGCATCCGGGTTCAGGGCGATGCGGGTTTCCCCGGCAAGTTTCATGGCAGGAGGCAGTGCGGCGTTCATCACCTCTCCTTCTGTACACAGGTAATACCCGGCAATCCATTCCCAATACCTGAACTGCTTTTGGGTGACCACCGGATCTTCGTCCAGCAGGTCGTGAATATACCTTGCCTGAAAACTGGCCGGCGGGTTGGTATGCACATCTTTCACCAGCCCGGCATACACTTTATGCCGGCCGAAAGGAACCACCGCCCTTTGTCCCGGGCGAATGCTGTCGTTGAGTTTCAGTGGCACACGGTAGGTGAAACAGCCTTCCAGGGGCAGTGGCAGCAGAATGTCCGCAAACAAGGTCCGGCGTTCCTCCATGTGCTCTTAAGTTGTTACTGGGGTTACTTAGTCACCCATGCAGATGCCAACTCCCCTGGCAGATTTGACCAGGTCGGATTTGGGGTTGACAAAGTTGTACTGGCTGATGGCTTCCACAAAAGGCACCGGGGTAATATTTGGATGCCGGTAGGTCACCATTTTTCCATAATCCTCGCGCAATACCATTTCGAAAGCCTCCACGCCAAACTGTGTGGCCAGGTTGCGGTCGTAGGCAAGGGGTGTTCCGCCGCGCTGGAGGTGACCCAACACGGTCTCACGCATGTCCATTTCAAGGCCTGCTTCCTTGAGCTCGGCAATGAGCTTGGAGGCGACGCCGCCCATGCGTTTGTTCTTGTAGCCCACCTCATTGCTGTCCTGTTGTTCGGTAGCGCCGTCAATGGGTTTGGCTCCTTCTGCGATCACAATAATGGCATATCCGCGGTCACGGTCGAAGCGGGAATAGATCTTATCGATCACCTTGTTCAGGTCATAAGGGATCTCCGGGATGAGGCAAACGTCTGCACCACCGGCCACTGCACTGTGAAGACCGATCCATCCTGCATAACGACCCATCACCTCCAGCACGAACACCCGGTTATGGCTTGCAGCAGTTGTCATCAGCTTGTCCACCGCCGTGGTGGCTTCCTGAACCGCTGTCTGAAAGCCGAAAGTGAAGTCTGTGGCTGACAAATCGTTGTCAATGGTTTTCGGGACCCCGATGATGTTGCATCCCTTTTCGTATAATTTCTGGGAGATTTGCTGGGATCCGTCCCCGCCGATATTGATCACCGCATCCACACCCAGGTACTGTAACCGCCTGAGCATTTCATCGGAACGGTCTGCAGCGTCCCAGGTTCCGTCGGAGTTCTTGATGGGCCATGCAAACGGGCCTCCTTTGTTGGTAGTGCCGATAATGGTACCACCGCGGATATGGATCCCTGCCACTTTTTCTTCGTCCAGAATGACGATCTCATTGGGTTCATTCAGGATGCCGTCAAAAGCGTTGATGCTTCCTACAACTTCCCAGTTTCTTTCTTGCTGGGCACGTAACACGATTGCACGTATTACGGCATTCAGGCCGGGGCAATCGCCGCCGCCTGTGGCTACCAATACTCTTTTTTTCATTTTATTTACCATTTGTTTTTTTCATTTTAGTCTTCACACATGTTTTCAGTCATGCGTGCTCCGCATGTGTTTCTGCCTTTTTCAGGCCGACGGGCGGACAGGGGGTGTTACAATCGTTTTCTTTTGGCTACGAACTCCTTTCGCTTGCCTTCAAATAGTTCATAAATATTGAACGTACAGGGAAGGGGGCCATTGAAAACCGGAATTTTTCTCTTTGGTTTCAGGCCGAGGTGCTTCATGGCGTCCATTTCCGGACTGATGATGCCGGCGCAGTAGCCGGAGAAGCGTTTTTTGAGGGTGTCTCCGATATCGGTGTGCATCACCCTGATGTCATTATATTTCATGCGCTGCCCGTAGGGAGGGTTCAGGAGGACCCATCCCGGGTTTGCCGGAGGGCGGTAGGAAAAAAAGTCGTTGCGCTGAACGGTGATACTGCCCATGAGCCCTGCGTGCATGATGTTTTGCCTGGCAATGTCCAGCATAAAGCCTTTATTGTCGCTGGCGATGATCCGGGCACTGACGGGTTTTCGCTGACTGATGGCCCCGGCTTTTTCTTTTTCGAATAATCCGGGGTCGAAGTCGTTCCAGTAAGAAAATCCGAAGGCTTTTCGTTCGGCGCCCGGTGCCATATTTGCGTTGATCATGGCGGCTTCAATGGAGAATGTCCCGCTGCCGCACATCGGATCAAGAAATGTGCGCTGACCGTCCCATTCAGAAAGCATGATCAGGCCGGCAGCCAGTACTTCATTAATGGGTGCAGGGCCGGAGGCTTTCCGGTACCCCCGCTTGAACAGTGCTTCCCCGCTGCTGTCCAGAGCCACCATGCAGTTATCCTTGTTCACATTTACAGTGATCCGCACCTGGGCATTGGCTACATCCACATCTGGGCGACGACCGGTTTTGTCGCGAAAGTGGTCTGCGATGGCATCTTTGCTGAGTTGGGCAAGAAAGAGCGTATTGTTGAAGATTTCTGTGTTGTGCGCAGCTGCGCGGATGGAGATGGTCTTATCCGGCCCGAAAAGCCCGCTCCAGTCGAATTCCCGCAGTTGTTCGTAGAAATCATCCCTGGTGCTGAAATTGAATTCAGTCTGATGATGCAGAATACTCAGGGCTGTGCGGCACCAGATGTTGGCACGGTAAAGCAATTGCTTGTCACCTTTGAATGAAACGGCACGGCGCAACAGCCGGACGTCTGTTCCACCCAGTGCTTCCAGTTCTTTCATCAGAACGGGTTCCAGACCTGCAAAGGTCTTGGCGACGTATGTATTTTCCTGTGTTGTCAAATTGATAGTTACTGTATTTTACCTTCGATGATCACTTTTTCAACCTTGTCGCTGCCGTAGGCGTAGGGTAAAAAAGCGTAAGTGGAAATGGGTTTGGTAATGATCAGGTTGGCTTTTTTCCCGGGTGCGATGCTTCCCAGTTCTTCATCTACCCCCATGGCGTAAGCCCCGTTGAGGGTTGCGGCATGGATCACCTCCTCGGGGATCATCTTCATTTTGATGCAGCCCAAAGACATGATCAGCTGCATGTTCCCTGAGGGGGAGGATCCCGGGTTGTAATCGCTGGCTATGGCCACAGGCAACCCGCTGTCGATCATTTTCCTGGCAGGGGGGAATTCAAGCTCCAGGAAAAAAGCCGCTCCCGGAAGCAGGGTGGGCATGGTATCGCTCGCCTTCAGCGCTTTGATCTCTTCCTCACCGGTGAATTCAAGGTGATCCACCGAAAGGGCATTGTATTTTACCCCGACCTGGATACCTCCTGAATAATCCAGTTCATTGGCGTGCAGTTTTGGCTGGAGACCGTGTTTTACACCGGCCATCAGGATGCGGTCGGTCTCTTCCTGTGTGAAGAATCCGCGGTCACAAAACACATCAATATAATCCGCCAGCCCTTCGCCGGCCACCATGGGGATCATCTCCTCGATCACCAGTTTCACGTACTCCTCCTGGTTTTTTTTGTATGCTGCCGGTACGGCATGGGCGCCCAGGAAGGTGGATTTGATGGTCAGCGGGCTGAGCTCCTTGAGTTTTTTAATGACACGGAGCATTTTGAGCTCGCTTTCGGTGGTGAGGCCGTATCCGCTTTTGATCTCTACGGCCCCGGTCCCCAGCATTTTAATCTCTTCAAGCCGGCCCATGGCCTGCTCAATGAGTTCCTCTTCGCTTGCCTCCTGCAGTCTTTTGGCTGAATTCAGGATGCCACCGCCCTTTTTGGCAATTTCTTCGTAGCTGAGCCCGCGTATTTTATCGATATACTCAATCTCCCGGCTTCCTGCATACACAATATGGGTGTGAGAGTCACAAAAGGCCGGCATTACCATGCGCCCCTCCGCATCTATCTTTTCTACCTCCGGGTTGCCGGCAAGTGTTGCCAGGGGGCCGGAAGCAAAGTCCTGCATGCTGCCGAAATCTTTTATCAGCCCCCCTTCAATAAAAAGAAAAGCATTCTCAATGACCGGCAGTGAGGCCATATCCTTTCCGCTCACCTTGTTGCGCGCTTCCTCCTTTTCAGTTTGAAGCAACGCCTTGATGTTCGTTATGAGGGTTTTCATGTGGTTGTCTTGTTGGATTCTACAATATGCAATTCGCCCCGGCTATCGGACAACCTCTCAAATGGACAAGTCTATAGTTTCCTGATAAGTAACCAGGTATCGTGATAGTCAGGGTAGTTGGTCCGTATTTGCTGAATGCGTGTCCTGGCCGGAATTTCCTGTTCATAAGAGCCCACCGAAACTCGATGAAACCCGGTTTCCGACATGAGGATCACAGGGTCAAATCCCTGGTTCCGCAAGGTCTCCATGAAACGGTCCGCATTGTCTTTCTGGATAAAGCTTCCGACAATCACAAAGAACATATTTTCGTCATGGGTGACTTCATCTTCTGCTGTTTCGAAGGTAAAGCGCTCCTCCACCACACGGATCTCTTCACCTGGCGGTTCCGGCTCCGGCTCAGTCTCAACAATCGGTTCTTCCTCTACGGGTGGTTGTTCCGCGGGAACCATCTCTTGCGATTTGCAGGCTGTCATCAGCATGCCGAATGCCAGCAGTACGATCAATGTATATTTCATAGGGCTTTGATTTTTAACAAATATCACTTATGTATGAGCCAAACGCAAAAATAAGGCTTTTTGGTAATATGAAGAGGATTTAATTGGTTCGTTATGTTTTTTTCTTAATTTGGTGCCTGAAGAAACTCCTTGCCTTAACAGATATGGCGAACCCTGGCCCTGAAAAGATTTTCTCTGATGTGATTTTCCGTGATTATGAAACGGAAGATTATTCTGCAGTGATTGATTTGTGGGATAAGACCGGCCTTGGTGGCGCCCTTCGCGGGGATGACCGGGAGGCCATTGAAAGAACCATTCACATGGGAGGAAAATTGTTGGTGGCGGTGTTACCGGGCGGACCCCTGATCGGAAGCAGCTGGATGACCTACGATGGAAGGCGGATTCACCTGCATCATATCGCCGTGCTTCCTGAATGGCAGCGTCGCGGCATCGGCCGGAAACTCACGGAATTATCAATCGGCTTTGCCAAAGAAACGGGCACGCAGATCAAACTGGAGGTGCACCAAAGCAACAAAGGGGCTGTAAAGCTTTACAGGGAACTTGGGTTCCGCTACCTCGGCGATTACGACGTATATATCATGCGGGATTTCAGCCCGTGATACATAAAAAAGCCGGCGACATCCAATGTCGCCGGCTTTTTTATTGGTGTGCCGTGCATTTTGGCTTTGTGCCGGACATTGTCCGGGCGGTTGGTTTTCCGCTTACCCTTCCTGCCTTGATTCGATCAGGATGGACAGCATCTTGATGGCTGCTTCGGCAATGACGGTTCCGGGGCCAAAGATCCCCACCACGCCGGCATCGTAAAGGAACTGGTAATCCTGCGGAGGGATCACCCCGCCCACAATCACCATGATGTCGTCACGGCCCAGCTTTTTCAGCTCTTCAATGATCTGGGGAGCCAGCACTTTATGCCCTGCGGCCAGGCTGGATACCCCCACGATGTGGACGTCATTTTCCACGGCCTGGCGGGCAGCTTCTTTGGGTGTCTGGAACAGGGGTCCCATATCCACATCAAAACCGATATCGGCGTAAGCCGTGGCCACTACTTTGGCACCGCGGTCGTGTCCGTCCTGCCCCATCTTGGCGATCATGATGCGCGGACGGCGTCCTTCCAGTTTGGCGAAGTCGTCTGCCATGGTACGTGCCTTGGCAAAACTGTCATTGTTGTCGATTTCCATAGAATATACTCCTGAAATTGAACGGATAACGGCCTGGTACCGGCCGAATGCTTTTTCGCAGGCATCAGAGATCTCTCCCAGCGAGGCACGCTTACGGGCTGCTTCCACGGAAAGTGCCAGCAGGTTGCCTTCACCGGTTTCGCAAGCCTTTGTGATGGCGTCCAGGGCCTTCTGTACCTCTTCGTTGTTACGCTCTGCGCGCAGCTTCTCAAGCCGTTTGATCTGTGAGGCACGTACAGCGGTATTGTCCACATCCAGAATATCGATCGGGTCTTCTTTTTCCCGGCGATACTTGTTGACCCCCACAATGACGTCTTTGCCGCTGTCGATACGGGCCTGTTTACGTGCTGAGGCCTCTTCAATCCGCATCTTGGGCACCCCGGTTTCAATGGCTTTGGCCATGCCGCCAAGGCTTTCAATCTCCTGGATGTGTTCCCAGGCGCGGTCAGCGATCTCTTTGGTGAGGGCTTCCACGTAGTAGGATCCGGCCCAGGGGTCGATGGCTTTGGTTACGTTGGTCTCTTCCTGCAGGTACAGCTGGGTGTTTCTTGCGATGCGGGCAGAGAAGTCGGTGGGCAGGGCTATGGCCTCGTCAAGTGCATTGGTGTGGAGCGACTGGGTATGTCCCAGTACTGCGCCCATGGCTTCAATACAGGTACGGGTCACGTTGTTGTAGGGATCCTGCTCGGTCAGGCTCCATCCGGAAGTCTGGGAGTGGGTCCGCAATGCAAGTGACTTGGGGTTTTTCGGGTTGAACTGCTTCACCAGTTTTGCCCAGAGCATCCTGGCCGCACGCATTTTGGCGATCTCCATGAAGTGGTTCATGCCGATGGCCCAGAAGAAGGACAGGCGGGGGGCAAAAGCGTCAATGTCCATGCCGGCGTCAATTCCTGTGCGCAGGTATTCGAGCCCGTCTGCCAGGGTGTAGGCCAGCTCAATGTCGCAGGTGGCGCCTGCCTCCTGCATGTGGTATCCGCTGATGGAAATGGAGTTGAAGCGGGGCATGTTTTTCGAGGTGAACTCAAAAATGTCGGCAATGATCTTCATGGATGGCAGGGGCGGATAGATATAGGTGTTCCGTACCATGAACTCCTTGAGGATGTCGTTCTGAATGGTCCCGCTCAGCTTTTCCATGCTCACGCCCTGCTCCTCGGCAGCCACGATATAAAAGGCCATGACCGGCAATACGGCGCCGTTCATGGTCATGGAAACAGACATTTTGTCAAGGGGGATGTCGTCAAAGAGGATCTTCATATCCAGGATGGAGTCAATGGCGACCCCAGCCTTTCCTACGTCGCCGACAACCCTTTCATGGTCAGAGTCGTAGCCCCGGTGGGTGGCCAGGTCAAATGCCACCGACAAGCCCTTCTGCCCGGCGGCCAGGTTGCGGCGGTAGAAGGCATTGGATTCTTCTGCTGTGGAGAATCCTGCATATTGCCGGATGGTCCAGGGCTTCATTACATACATGGTACTGTATGGACCCCTGAGGTAGGGGGGCAGCCCGGCGGCATAATTGGTGTGTTCCATGTCCAGCAGATCATCAGGCCCGTACACCGGTTTCACAGGGATTTTTTCCGCTGTTTGCCATTCTTTGGTGATGCCGTGCTTTTTCTCCCAGGCATGGTAATCGCCTGGCTGATGCTTCGGAAGACGGAATGATATATCTTTAAAGTTTGGTCTCATGATGATGTATTTTTTCTGAAAAACAATAGCGGTTAAACAATCTCCAGCAATTCATTGTAACGGGTCAGCGCTTCCAGTACATTGGTGCGGACGTGAACATAATGGTCTGCACCTGCCTGATTCAGCTCTTCCATGGCCTCTTTGGGGTTTCCGGCCACTACCACCTGGGTGTCTGGCGACTGCTGCTTGATCTGGCTGGCAGCCGGTGCCATTTCCGGGTATTCCGGGTCACTGCTGCACAATACCACGATTTCAGCACCCGATTCAATCGCGGCTTTCACGCCGGATTCAATGTCGGGGAAGCCCAGGTTGTCGATGATCTTATATCCGGCAACACCAAAGAAGTTGGATGCAAAACTGGCCCTGGCCTTGCGCATGACCGGGTCGCCATAAGTGAACATGAATACCCTGGGGGTCTCAAATCCTTTTCCGGCATGGTTCTCCACAGCCATTCTGATTGCCTCGAAGGCCTGGGTGCCCCTGTACTGGCGGAGACCGGAAAGATCTGATAATTTAGCCCTGGGTTCAATCTTGTCAAGCTTGCGTTCATCGGTATCGGGGTATTTGTTGGTGCCCACGAACACCTGCTTGCGCATGGCAATGTCCATGTCGCGCTTCTGGCAAACTTCTTCCACTTCCGTGCGGATCAGCCCGTCGGAAGCATATTGGATGAAGCCGCCTTTGTCTTCAATTTCCAGAAACAGGTCCCAGGCAGCTTTGCCGATGGAGTCACAAAGGTTCTCCACGTAGTAGGACCCGGCTGCCGGATCGGCCACCTTGTTGAAATAGGCTTCGGTTTTCAGAATGATCTGCTGATTACGTGCCATGCGGTAGGAGAATTCATCCGGACGCTTATAGGTGGTGTCGAATGGCTCCACGGTGATGCTGTCGGCACCGGCAATGGAACCGGACATGGCTTCCGTGGTGGTGCGCAGCATATTCACGTAGGGGTCGTAAAGTGTTTTATTCCAGTTGGAGGTATATACGTGGACCTGCATCTTTTCTGAATCCTCGCTGGCCGGCTGGTATTGTTTCACGATCTGGGCCCACAGCATCCGGGCAACCCTTAATTTGGCGATCTCGAGGAAGTAATTCGATCCTGCCCCGAAACTGAACTGCATACGGGGAGCGATGTCATCCACAGAAAGACCCATATCTGTAAGACGGGCCAGGTACTCATTGCCCTGGGCCAGTGCGAAGGCCAGTTCCTGGACCGCGCTTGCGCCTGCATTGTGGTAATGCTGACCATTGACAGACAACACAAAAAAGCCCGGCAGCCTGCTTTTGGCTTTCTCGATGACGGCTTTGGTCTCCTGAAAGTTGTCTTCCTTGTTTCCGTAAAACTTGTTGTACAGGACAAAAAAGCCGAGGGGGTCAAAATTCAGGGAACCTGTTGATTTTTTGCTGCCGGTCACAGCAATCAGGTAATCCAGTAATTCCGGGTAACTTTTGCCATGTACAAGGTGGATCTCCGTGGTTTCCGGATCAATGCCACTGAGCAGTGTTTTCATCTCCGCTTCAGCGGTCACCTCAGTGGCATTGAACCCGACGGCATCCACCCCCTTTTCAATGGCCTGGAGGGCAAGCCTGTTTGCCTCGGAATGATCCGGGGTTTCAAAGTCCTGACGGATGATCCAGTCGTTGTACTTGATTTTTTTGCCCCGTACATAAGGGGATTCGCCTGGCAATACTTTTGTATGCGGTAAATTCTCCAGGTCCTCTGCACGGTAGTAGGGTTTGATCTTCAGGCCGCCGGGCGACTTCCAGATCAGCCGTTTTTCGTAATCGGCCCCTTTCAGGTCAACTTGTATCTTATCTTCCCACTCTTTGGTAGAAACCGGAGGGAAATTTGCAAATAATCCGGGCTTCTTTTTTTGGTCCATAAATTATCGTATTTTGCGTGTTAATGGCTGGTAAATGGTAAAAACGCTCCAAAATTACAATAAAAAAAGGGAACATTTACTAAATTCGCAGGCTGTTAAAGCCTTAAGAACATGGAATACAATTTCAGAGAAACAGAGAAGAAGTGGCAGCGCCGCTGGAAAGAAGAGAAAACCTACCGGGTGTATGTCGATCATGACAAACCCAAGTATTACGTGCTCGATATGTTTCCTTATCCTTCGGGGGCCGGACTGCATGTGGGGCACCCCCTGGGGTATATCGGCTCGGATATTTATGCGCGCTATAAGCGTCAGAAAGGATTCAATGTCCTTCATCCCATGGGATATGATGCCTATGGACTGCCGGCAGAGCAGTATGCCATCCAGACCGGTCAGCACCCGGCCATCACGACAGAGAAGAACATTCAACGATACAGGGAACAACTTGACCGGATCGGGTTCAGCTTTGACTGGGACCGTGAAGTGAGGACGTGTGATCCATCCTACTATAAGTGGACCCAGTGGACGTTCATCCGGTTGTTCAATCATTATTTTGACCACAAAACCGGCAAGGCTGAGCCCATCAGTAAGCTGGAAGCCGCTTTTGCGAGGAGCGGAAACCTTGATGTGGATGCGGCCTGCAGTCCGCTGGATTTTTTTACGGCCGTGCAGTGGCTGAAAATGGATGAGAAAGAGAAGCGGCAAGTGCTGATGAACTATCGCCTGGCCTACCTGGCAGACACCTATGTGAACTGGTGCCCCAAACTGGGTACGGTGCTGGCCAATGATGAGGTAAAGGAAGGGTTTTCAGTTCGCGGAGGGCATCCGGTGGAGCAGAAGAAGATGAAGCAGTGGTTTTTGCGCATTACTGCCTACGCCGAAAGGTTGCTGGAAGGGCTGAATAAAGTCGACTGGAGTGATTCGCTGAAAGAGATCCAGCGGAACTGGATCGGTCGTTCGGAAGGGGCCACCATTTTTTTCCCCGTGAAGGGCCATAAAAAAGACCGGATAGAGGTGTTTACCACCCGGCCGGACACGGTGTTCGGGGCCACCTTTATGGTACTTGCCCCGGAGCATGAACTGGTGAACCAGATTACCGCGGATGAATACCGCGATCAGGTGGAAGCCTATAAAAAAGCAGCCGGCAGCAAGTCGGAGAGGGAGCGGATGACGGAGGTCAAAACTGTTTCCGGGCAGTTTACCGGCGGGTATGCCGTGCATCCGTTTACCGGGGAGGACATTCCCGTGTATATTGCAGATTACGTGCTTGCAGGCTACGGAACCGGTGCCATTATGGCTGTTCCGGGGCACGACGCCCGCGACCACGCCTTCGCCAGGCATTTTGGGCTTCCCGTCATTGAGGTGGTGGAAGGCGGTGATGTGGAAGAGGGGGCCCACGACGGTAAAGAAGGTACGATGGTTAACAGTGGTTTTATGGACGGGATGGATGTTGAGGCAGCCATCAGCTCGGTGATCAAAAAGCTTGAGGATAAGGGCATCGGGAATATGAAGGTGAATTACCGTCTGCGTGATGCCATTTTTAGCCGGCAGCGTTACTGGGGAGAGCCCTTCCCGGTATATTACAAAGACGGGATCCCTTATGTGTTGCCCGAATCGGAACTGCCGCTTGAACTGCCCCCGGTGGACAAATATTTGCCCACCGAAGACGGTGACCCGCCCCTTGCCCGTGCCAGAAACTGGACAAACAGTGAGGGTTGGCCCCTGGAAACCAATACCATGCCGGGGTTTGCCGGATCCAGTGCCTATTATATCAGGTATATGGATCCCCGCAATGACAGCCAGCTGGTGTCGCCTGAAGCCGTCGAATACTGGGAAAATGTAGACTTGTATGTGGGCGGGGCCGAGCATGCCACGGGTCACCTGGTTTATGCACGCTTCTGGAACAAGTTTCTGTTCGATATTGGCGTCACTGTAAAGGATGAACCGTTCAAAAAACTGGTGAATCAGGGGATGATACAGGGCCGGTCCAATTTTGTATACCGCGAGAAGGGAAGCAACCGCTTCGTGTCCTATAACCTGAAAGATCAGTATGAGACCATGCCCATTCATGTGGATGTGAATATTGTGGACAACGACGTACTTGACGTGGAGGCTTTCAGGGAATGGAATCCTGAATACAAGGATGCGGAGTTCATCCTCGAAGACGGAAAATATATCTGTGGCTGGGAAGTGGAGAAAATGTCCAAATCATTCCACAATGTGGTGAATCCGGATGACCTGATCGAAAAATACGGGGCAGATACCTTGCGGCTGTATGAGATGTTCCTGGGTCCCATCGAACAGGCCAAGCCCTGGGACACCAAGGGGATTGAGGGGGTGTTCCGCTTTATGCGGAAACTGTGGAGGTTGTACCATGACCAGCACAATCAGCTTGCTTTTACGGAGGAACCGGCCGCGGAAAAGGAGAAAAAAGTGCTTCACAAGACCATCAAAAAGATCAGTGAGGATGTGGAGCGTTTCTCTTTCAATACGGCCGTGAGTGCCTTTATGGTTTGTGTGAATGAGCTGACTGACCTTAAATGCAATAAGCGTGAGATACTGGAGCCCCTGGCCGTGATGGTGTCTTCTTTTGCCCCCCATATCGGGGAAGAATTGTGGCATCTTCTCGGAAATAAAGAGAGTGTGGCCCTGGCTGATTTTCCGCAGTGGGATGAGAAACTGGTAAAGGATGATAGGGTACTTTACCCTGTTTCATTCAACGGTAAAACCCGGTTTAAAATAGAGCTTCCGGCCGGCGGCAGCAGAGAGGAAGTGGAAAAGCGAGTACTGGAGGCAGAGGATGCCCAAAAATGGCTGGCGGGTAAAACCCCGAAAAAGGTGATCGTTGTACCCGGAAAAATCGTCAACATCGTCATTTGATTTTTGCCATTTTTAATGGTCCGGATATCTTTCCCCGGAATTCTGTGGCACCATAATTGCCGGTGTTAAGAAAACGACGGTATGAAATGGTTGATTAATAACAGATTGCACAGTAATTTGTTTGTCTTTATCCTGCTGTTCACTTTGCCTTTTGCCGGTTTTCCCGGTGAAACGGCAAAGAGCAACATGAAAAAGCCGGTCGAAATTCCTTTCACCATGGGAGAGCGGTTTGAGTACCGTGTCCTTTACAATAGTTTTGTTACAGGAAATGTGACGGCCGGAGATGCAGTCCTTGAGGTCAAAGAGCAACCTTCCAGGGTTGGCGGACAGCCTGTGATGCATTTTGTCGGCACGGTAAAGACGAGAGGCATGTTCAATCTGTTTTTCAGGGTGGACAACAGGTATGAATCCTTTTTTGACCATGAGGCCCGCAAGCCTCTTCGCTTTACAGAACGGGTCAGGGAAGGGGGTTACCGTCGTAATTATGACGTGACCTTTGATTATGAGAACCAAAAGGCACAAAGCAAGCGTGAAACAACCTCAACCACCCGTGCAACAACTGACATTCCATCCCAGGTCCATGATATGCTATCCGCTTTCTATTATGCACGCTCATTCGATATGGGTGCTCTTGAGCCGGGCGATGCAATAGGGATTGATCTCTTTATGCATGACACAGTGTATGTGAGCCGAATCTTGTATGAAGGCCGGGAGCAGGTCACCACTTCAGTGGGGACGTTCAATACCCTTAAATTCAAACCGGAGGTACTTGAAGGCCCGGTCTTCAGCCAGCCTTACCCCATGACCATCTGGGTATCGGATGACAAGAACCGGATGCCGGTACGCGTCGAATCCGGACTGGTGGTCGGACGGATGCGCCTTGACCTGACCGGGTTCAGGCGCCTGCGTTATCCTCTTGAGTCTTATGTGCCTGCTTCAGGCCGCCGGTAGGGCCCGGTTGAAATATAACCCGGCACACAAAATTCACCTCCCGGGCTCACTCTTTCGCCGGCATAATGCCGGGGGAGAGAAAAATCCGTATTTTTGGGGGCAATTATTTTCCAACGATATAACAGATGCAGTATTTCTGTAACCCGATAAGATGGCTTGCAGGCTTTTTTGGTTTGACGGCAATTTTGCTCTCCGGTTGCGCTTCGGATAACGGGGATGAACGCAGCAGGTTTCTGGGCCGGTATGAGGTGGAGGAGTACAGCCAGGTTACCTACGCACAGCGTCCGGAGTACGAAGTGATCATACGCCGTGACCGGGGAACGGAAGACTTCGTGATTATCTCCAATTTTTACAATATGGACCTGGATGCCGAAGCCCGTGTGGACGGGCAGCGTCTGGTCATACCCCCTCAGGCACACAATTTCTACGAGATTGAAGGAGAGGGTGTGCTGAGCGGAAGCGTGATCACCCTGCATTATACGGTTACATCGGTATCGGTTGAAGGTGATTTTTTTGACAGGCTGAATGCGGAATTAAAATTGATTGAGTAATAAATAAATCTTACCTATGTTAACAGCAAATATCCAGACAGAAAAAGGCAACATGAAGGTGCAGTTTTACGAAAAAGATGCACCCAATACAGTGAAAAACTTTGTGGATCTTTCCCGGAAAGGGTTTTATGACGGACTCACTTTTCACCGGGTGATCCCCGATTTTGTGATACAGGGAGGATGTCCGGACGGAACCGGCATGGGAGGTCCCGGTTATTCCATTGATTGTGAGACCGACGGCGGCAATCAGTACCACGACCGTGGTGTTTTGTCAATGGCGCATGCGGGGCGCAACACCGGCGGGTCACAATTTTTTATCTGCCACAGCCGCACCAATACCGCCCACCTGGATGGCAACCACACCTGTTTCGGAAAGGTGGTGGAGGGCCAGGAGGTCATTGATGACATCCGCCAGGGCGATATAATTGAGAAGATTACCATTCACGAAGAATAGGGCCATCATTGATTGATGCCGGCAATCCCGGCTGTAGATTTGGCAGCCCGGCTTGCACCCCCGGCCCGGGGAAAATGGCGAAACCAGCCCGGCCCG
>SKUN01000138.1 GCA_007129945.1 Bacteroidales bacterium | reverse complement strand
CTGTGAAATTCATCTTAAATATTTGATGATTTAAAATTTTGTTGTAATATTGACCGATTGTTCTATATCAATAAGCGGATGCAGAAAAGCTTTGACAGAGTATGCCTTACTTAATCCCCAATCCCATGAAAAAATGTTACATGTTCCTGGCAATGCTGCTTATTTACGCATTTTCCGGCAGCAATGCCTTTGCCCAGTTTGAAGAGGGTACCCGTTTTATTAACGCCCAGCTGACCGGGCTGGACATTGCCAAGTGGGAATTTTCCATGGAAGGTGATGACCACACCAGTGAATTTACCCAGTTCGGCCTGAACCTTGCGGGCGGACAGTATTTCCAGGACGATATGGCAGCAGTTTTGACATTTGGTTATTTATCAGTTTCACCGGATGAGGGTGGCAGTCTTTCCGCATTGTCATTAACCGCGGGCGTACGCCGGCATTTTGGTTCTAACTTTTTTATCGGGGGCGGACTAAGCCTGAACTCCATCAAGCTTGAAGATGATTTTGGCAGCACCAACGACCTGAAGGCCTACCTGATTGCCCTGGATGCCGGCTATACCTATTTTCTCAGTGAAAGGGTAGCCATCGAGCCCGGCATTAACTATGCCTACAAGTTTGCCGGCGAAATTTCCGCTGACTATGATGAGAGCGATATCTGGCTGAAAACGGAACCTGCTTCGGACGGTGTTGACTTTGACCTGACCCGCATGGGATTCAGCGTGGGGATCTCTTACTACTTTTAATACTTAATTTGTTCACTGTTATGGATGTTGAAACCAAACTGAGAGAACTCCTGCTGCCCGTACTGGGCCTTTCTTCCATTGACCAGATACAGCCTGATCATGCCCTGGTGAATGACCTGGGTGCCGAGAGCATCGATTTTGTGGAAATTTTGTATGCGATTGAAACCAACTTTGGGGTGAAAATAAGCATTCAGGAAATTTCCATGGTCGAATACGGGGCTAAGGATGTGCAGGAGGGCGTTTTAACCGAAGGTCTGGCTGAAATGCTGAACAAAGACTTTGATACCGAACGGTTTAAAGCGGGCCAAACCGCTCGTGAAATTTTCGAGACCTTTACGGTTCGTGAGCTGGCAACGGTTGTCAGTCGCAAGATGCAGGAACAAAAAAGCAGTTGACCGTGAGATTTTACATGATAGACAGGATCAATGAGATTTGCCCGGAGCAATACATTGAGGCGGTCAAGTGTGTTTCCATGAGTGAGGATGTGTTCAACGAGCATTTTCCAGGATTCCCGGTTTTCCCGGGGTCCCTGATCCTGGAGGGAATGGCCCAGATGGGCGGGTTGTTTATTGAATTCTGCCTCAGGCGGCGCGGGTTAAAGGAAAAGCGGGCAGCCCTGACCATGGTTAACCGGATGAAATATCGTGAAATGGTAAGACCTGGTGATCGCCTGGATTACCGTGGAACAGTGAAGGTGTTCTACCCCGACGACGGGTATGCGGTGCTGATGGTTGAGGCGAAGTGCGGTGAAAAACTGTGTGCCGAAGGGGAGTTGATGTTTGGGTTTCTCGATGTGATGGATGAGAAAATGAAACACGCCAATGATGCGTTGATGGAGCTGGCTTTTACAAATGTTAAAATTGTTGAATAAGGTGAAAGTCATCTATAAAAAATACCATGCGGGGCAGGACATTCCTGTGTTCGATCATGTAAGCAAGCGAAAACTCACCAAGTATTATACCCGGGAAACCATGGCGGCTGCTGTTGCCCTGGGAGAGCTTTACGGGGAGCAAAGGCCTTCTGCCGATACACCCTTTTTCTACTCCACAGGGGAGTTGGAGTTCATGGATTACTTCCGGGAGGTGTGCAATAACTTTTCGGAAGACGAGCAGCAAATGCCCTTTTCCGGAGCGTATTTCATTGAAAAGGTGATGCCACGGCTCTCGCCCCTTTCGCAGTTCAAAATCATGCGGAACATGCCCCATTGCCTGATCGCACTGGAATACGGGCTGAAGGGAGAAAATGCCCTTTTTCTGGACTCGCTGCAGGGGCTGTTGTATTCGGCGAAAATGTGTGAATATGACGGGCCGCTGCTGATCGGTGCCGGGAAGCTGTATGCCGACGGTGGGGCTGAAAGTGGTTTTGCCGAGATCCTTCCCGGGGAACTGGATGATTTGCCCCTGGCTTCCCCGGAAGATGATCCTTTGGCGTTTTTCAAACGAATAAGTCAATCGTTATGCGTGTAGTGATCACTGGATTCGGCATACAATCGCCGCTGGGCTGTCACTGGGATGAGGTGCAGGAGAGCATCAGAACAGGGCAGCACCGCGTGGGACCGATTGAAAACTTTGATACCGGTGGTTTCCCCATGACAGCAGCAGGGGAGGTTCGTCACAACGGACAGGTGGTGAAAACCCCGGGGCAAGTGGACCGAAAAGTACATTTCCTTGACAGGGCCCTGGATCAGCTGTTGCAGCGGACTCAACTGGGAAACAGGTATGAACCTGATGAATTGCTGCTGAACATGGGAACCGGGATCGACTACCTGGACAGCGAGGGCTATTTTACCCGCAAGGAGTTTACAAAACCCCCGGGGGAAACCATTGAGTCACACAACCAGACCGGGAAGGCAATCCGTGAGCTGGCCTGTAAATATGGAATACGCGGCGGCTGCAATACCTTTGTGGCCGCCTGTGCCGCTTCCAGCCAGGCCATCGGCTTTTCTTATATGTTATTGAAAAAAGGACTGGCCAAAGCCGTGGTGGCCGGCGGCAGTGATTCCATGACCTCTCATGCCACCTATATCGGGTTTTACAAGCTGGGAGCCATGGCTTTCACTGATGAAGGGGCAACCACCTGCAAGCCTTTTGACCGTTGTCGCAATGGTACGGTATTGGGTGAGGGGGCCATTGCCATGGCCCTGGAAAGAGCTGAAGACGCCCCCCGCGATCAGGTGATCATGGAGGTTGCGGGCTACGGAAGCACTTCCGATTCCTTTGCCATCACTGATCCTGACCCCACGGCGGACATGCTTACCCGGTCGGTGGAGCTGGCGCTTAAAGATGCCGGAATCAGTCCGGAGCTGATAGACTGCGTACATTTGCACGGCACCGGAACCCCGAAAAACGCCCCGGTGGAGTACCTGGCCCTGAAGCGGGTGTTTGGAGACCGGGTCAGCGAACTGCCTGTATATTCGATGAAAGGGCAGATGGGGCACCTGGTGGGATCGTGCGGTGCCATGGAACTGCTGGGTGTCGCTTATTCTATCAGGCGGCAGGAAGTTCCGCACACGGTAAATTTCAGTGAGCGTGACCCTGCAGCACCATTGTTCGTTGTGAAAGACAAGCCACTTTCGATCCCGATCCGTTATGTGCTCAAGCTCAACGCTTCCTTCGGGGGGCATAACACAGCCCTTGTGCTGAAAAAACCCGGGGTGTAATGGAAAAGATCGTGATCACGGGTGCCAGCTCCGGTATCGGGATGGCCATTGCCCGCCGCCTCTCAGCTACGGGACGACCCATGCTGCTGCAGGCGAACAGCAAAAAAATCCCGGAGGAGGAAGTTCCGGCCGGTGCAGAAATCATCCGGGCCGACTTCGCCAAAGAGAGGGAGTTTTCGCAATTTCTGTCCTGCCTCAGCGATGTGTCAATACTTGTGAACGTAGCTGCCAGTGTGGATACCCAGCTTATACCCATGATCAGCGAAGCGTCGGTTGACCGGATGATCCGGGTCAATATAGCGGCTTTTACCCGCATCTGCCAGCGGGTGATCCCGCCGATGTGTGCCCGCCGGGAGGGGATCATTGTCAACGTTTCATCGGTCGTAGCCTCCAAAACCTATCGCGGTCAATCGGTGTATGCAGGTACCAAAGCTTATATGGAAGCTTTTTCACGTGCCATCGCCGCAGAATATGCTTCCAGGGGGATCCGCTGTAACTGCGTGGCTCCGGGCAGCATTGCCAGTGGATCGCTTTCGTTTTTGATGAGAAACCTGGGCGACAAGATCAAAGATGTGAATGCCTCAGGCAAGTTGGGCAGCCCGGAGGATGTGGCCGGAGCGGTCGCTTTTTTATGCAGCCCGGATGCGGCCTTTGTCAATGGAGAGGTGTTGCATATAGACGGGGGGCACTGGCTGGGGTTGTAACAGCGCAGATCCGGCTCCTCAGCTTCACTGCGTCCCCTGTTTGTTTTTCATCCTGCGAAAAAAGGGATTCGAAGCCATCTCCTCTTCCAGGGAGCTGTCAGGGCCATGCCCGAAGAAAAACTGCGTATCTTCCGGAAGCGTGATGACTTCCCGGCTCAGACAGTCCAGCAAACGACCATAGCCTTCATCAGAGAAACAAAGACTCCCTTTCATCAGGG
>SKUN01000100.1 GCA_007129945.1 Bacteroidales bacterium | reverse complement strand
TCAAAACCACTGACGGGTATTTGCTGTTTCTGTCTTTTGCTTCCCAATTTTTCAAAGATCGTTTCCCCGGTTTTTTCGAAAATCCCTCTCACAGGATCCCCGTTTGGGGAGGGCAAAGATACAAACTATTTTTAATCTGCAGCAAAGTTTTTTTAAAAAACTTTTTCGCCCCGTTTGATGATGTCTCTTCGGGTACTCGCCGGCACCCTGAATCAGCGTATCTCAAACCCCCAGCGCTCGTTCGCGCCTTTTTCGGGTGGGCCCTCTCTAAAGGCCCTCGCAGACCCGCCAACTTCAATCCCCCCGAATGGGAGCGCAAAACTACGCAATATTTTCTTCCCGGACCTACTAAGTTACAAAAAAATTTAAATAATTTGCTAAAACAAGTCGAAAAATTTGCATCCCAAATGAAGGTCAGTAAGTTAGGATTTCACCCTGCCCGTAAAACCAACAACTTAACCAACAACTAACAACCTGCCAGCCTCTTCCAACAGATATGGGCTACCCCCACCATCCTCATCCCATGAGAACCAACAACTATTTAACCAACAACCGCATGGGCCGTTTTCCAGACCAAAGGCAACTCCTCCAATCCTCAGTTACCCTTTTCATATAATATCCTCCCTCTTTCACGAATTTCCCTTGCAAACATGCTGTTAAGGCTGTTAAACTCATCATGCATTGCTTTTGTATGCACAATCAAGTCAATAGGTAACTGTTTCTTTATGTCAGAAATAAGTTTAGAAACCCTCAGATACAGCTTGCTTTTCTCAGAAAAATTTCTTGGCATAGATTCGTCTGAGGTGACTACCATGATATCGAGATCACTGTCCTTTTCAGGTGTACCATAAGCATAAGACCCGAAAAGGATGATTTTGGCCATAATTACAACCCACCACCGGCAAGGCTCCGCGATCCCAAACAAAAAAACAGGTACCTTTGTTTAAATATGTGTGGAGCGCTGGCCCGCAGGGAGCACAGGTCCACAGGCAGTGCTGGCTCTCAGGGAGCGCTGATCCCCGGCAAATACCGGTCACGCTGCCCGTACAAGTACGCTGCACCTAAAAGCAATTTTTGAATGACCCGACCCCTTTCCATATACGATCGTTTCACCGCACATATCAGGCAGCACAAGCTCCTGTTAAAGGCGCAAAAAGTGCTGCTGGCGGTCAGCGGCGGCATGGACTCCATGGCGATGGCGGAATTGTTCCGGGCTTCCCCCTACCCGTTTGCCATTGCCCACTGCAACTTTCAACTCAGGGGCCGGGAGTCGGAAAAGGATCAGGCCTTCGTGGAACAACAGGCAGTCGCCCTGGGAGTGGATTGTTACACGGAGCGATTCGACACGGAAAATTATGCGCAACAACATAAACTTTCCATCCAGATGGCTGCCAGGGAACTGCGTTATGACTGGCTGGAAGAAATGAGGCAGCGCACAGGCTCCGATGCCATTGCCACAGGTCACCACCTGGATGATGCCATTGAGACCCTGCTGATCAATATGTCGAGGGGAACCGGGGTGGAAGGACTGAAAGGCATCCCGCGGAAAAACCAAAATGTGATCAGGCCGATGCTGTTTACCGGTCGTGAAGAGATCGCAGATTTTGTCAGTGAACTGAACCTGCCCTACCGTGAAGATCACAGCAACAAGGAAACGAAGTATTTGAGAAATAAGATCAGGCACCAGGTCCTCCCTGTTCTGAAAGAGATCAACCCGGAACTCTGCGGAACCATTGATGAGTTCTTTTCCCGGATGCATGCTGCAGCCACTTTTTATCACCTTAAAGTGGATCAGGCCAGGGAAGCCTGTGTGCAGCAGTCAGGGAAGGAAACACATATTTTGCTCAGGCCGCTGTTGCACCTGGCACATCCCGACATCCTCCTTTATGAATTCCTGAAAGATTTCGGATTCACCCCGGCCACGTGCAGGGATATTTTCAAGAAAATCAGGGTGCAACCCGGCCGGGAATTTACATCCGCTACTCACCATCTGCTGAAAGACAGGGAAAAACTGATCATCTACCCGGCCGATGAGCATGCAGGACCGGTCAGGGCCCGTGAGGTTGATGCAGGGGATAAAGCCCTGCAATCGGGCAAGCAGCATTTCACTTTCAGGGCAGGCCACATTGAAGAGATCAGTAAGCTTCCCACCGACCCCCACGTATTGACAGCGGACCTGGATAAACTTGAGTTCCCCCTGCTTTTACGTCCGTGGCAAGCCGGCGACAAAATAGTCCCCCTCGGAATGAAAGGCCACAAAAAAGTGAGTGATTTACTGACTGAGGAAAAAGTACCGCGACACAAAAAGGAAGACATCCAGGTTTTGGTCTCTGAAGACAGGATCGTATGGGTGGCAGGAATCCGCCCAAGCGAGGAATTCAAAGTCACCGAAAACACCAGCAGTTTCTACCAGGTCACCATAGACAGTGTCTCGATCTGAACCAACAACTGCTTAGCCTCTTCCAACGCTTACGGGCAACCCCCACCATCTCAGCCCATGAGGACCAAATAACCAACAACCAACAACTGCCCAGGCCGTTTACCATGCCATTGGCAGCTTTCCCAACCCATGGCCCATGAGAACCAACTAACCAACAACCATCCAGCTTCGTCCACCGTTTACGGGCAACCCCCACCATCCCCAGCCCATGAGAACCAACAACCGGAGGGGGCGCAGCCCCCGACTAACCGGAGGCGCGCAGCGCCGACTAACCAACAACCGATATTTTTGTACCTTTGCATTCATTAAAGTAGATACGTTTACCTTCTTTTTTAACCTTAGTGTTTCAAACCAGGGAGCCAAAAAAACGTTGATATCCCAAAACACCGTTTTATGACAACAAAAATCCAGGCAAAGCAATTATTGACGTTGCTTTTCCTATTTCTTTCCGTCACTTTTGTCCGGGCCCAGATCCTGGATCCTGTCGACTGGCAGTTTTCTCACGAAAAAATTGCCGACAATGAATACGAGCTGAGGCTTACCGCCAATATGGATCCGAACTGGTACATATACGGTACGGATCTGGAGGCAGGCGGCCCCATTCCCACCCGGATCGACTTTGACTCCGGTGAAGGCTTTGAGCTGCTGGGCGAACTGCAATACCCGGATGCCGATGTGAAATATGACCCGAATTTCGACATGGATATTCCCATGTATGGCGAATCCGTGACTTTTGTGCAACGCGTCAGGGTGCTGACTGCCGGCACGGTCACTGTATCGGGAGAACTTGAGTATATGTCGTGCGACGATACACGCTGCCTCCCCCCCGACTTTATGGGGTTTTCCTTTGACCTGGAAGGAGACGCAAGCCTGGCGGAAGCCGAAACGGCAGCTCCGGCCGAAACACAAACCCCTGCGGATACTGAAAGGCCGGCTACCGAAGATGACCCGCATGCACCCGCAACAGGAACTGACCCGGAAACAGAAGAACCTGCAACCATTTACACCCCTGAAGATACTGAAGAAAGGGGCATTGGCCTGACATTTATCATGGGTTTCCTGGGTGGTCTGCTGGCACTGCTCACACCCTGTGTATTCCCGATGATCCCGCTGACTGTCAGTTTCTTCCTGAGAAATGCAGGCAACAGGCCCCGGGCTATAAGGGATGCCCTGCTCTATGGATTTACCATTATTTTCAGCTATGTAATACTCGGGCTGGCCATTTCCGTCATATTCGGTCCCGCCACCCTGAACGCACTGGCCACCAGTCCGGGATTCAATGTCTTCTTTTTTGCCTTGCTGGTGTTTTTCTCCGCCTCCTTTTTCGGGGCTTTTGAACTGACCATGCCGGCCAAATGGTCCAATGCACTGGACAGCAAAGCTGACAAAACCGGCGGACTCATTGGTGTATTCCTGATGGGGATTACCTTCGTGCTGGTTTCTTTTTCCTGCACCGGACCCATAGTGGGAACCCTGTTGGTGGAAGCAGCCATCAGCGGCAGTGTATTTGCCCCGGCCATCGGCATGCTGGGCTTCAGCCTGGCCCTGGCCATCCCCTTCAGCCTGTTTGCCATTTTTCCCACCGCCCTTAAGTCACTACCCAAATCAGGTGGCTGGATGAATGCTGTAAAGGTGGTACTGGGCTTCATCGTACTGGCCTTCTCCCTGAAGTTCCTGTCCGTGGCTGATGCCGTCGGACGATGGGGCATTCTTGACAGGGAAATCTACCTCGCACTATGGATCGCGATCTTCTCACTGATGGGACTCTACCTGATCGGAAAGATCAAATTCGCCCACGACAGCGAGGTAAAGTATTTGTCAGTGCCACGGCTGTTACTTGCCATTGCAACCTTCGCCTTTGTCTTTTACCTGATCCCGGGTCTCTGGGGCGCGCC
>SKUN01000137.1 GCA_007129945.1 Bacteroidales bacterium | reverse complement strand
GTGCTGCAAACAGACATGCTCGAAGAAGGAACCGATGACACCTGGAATGCGTGGACCAATCCGCTGACCATCGGCAACATGGCACCGGGCGATACCCTCACGTTCGACATGCGGTCACTGATCGCCAGCCAGGGAGATGAATACCTGACACAGACCAGCAGTATTTTCGCTGAGACCACCGACCCGGATGAAAGCAATAACGTCCATGTGGCCGTGATTGAGATCGTGGCACTGGCCGACCTGATCATGAGCAAGTCAGCCAGCGAACAGCCGGTGGCCGGACGCGAATACTACTACGAGATCAGCGTGTACAATAAAGGGCCGAGCGATGCCTGGGCACTGCAGGTCAATAATTTGTTCCCTGAAATACTGGAGATCACGGATGCAGGCAATAAAGCGGTGAAATCCGGCAACGAACTGGAATGGACAGTGGAAGAACTGTCGGCCGATAAAACCACAAATATGTTCGTGACCGCCCGTGTGCCGAGCCATGTGGAAAGAGGTACCCTGCTCGAAAGCCGCTCCCATGTGCACAGTGAAACCCCGGACCCGATCCTGGAAAATAACCTGGCCGTACTTGCGTTAATAGTTGACACAGAGGCTGATCTCGATGTGAGGAAATATGCCAGCGAGGATGTGGTGGAAGGCGGCAGCATGGTCGACTTCATCATCCGGGTAACCAACCGGGGACCGAGTTATTCAAGGGAAGTTAGTATTGTGGATGAACTGCCTGACGGCATGACTTTTGTGAGTGCTGACAATGGCGGACACTATATCGATTACGACCACAGCATTATCTGGTCGGTTGATGAACTGCCTGATGGAGAAAGTATTGATCTGACCTCCACTGTCAGGGTGGGCAGGGAAGTGCCCGGAGGCACAGTCCTTACAAACCTGGCACTGGCCACAGCCATGACCAAAGACCCCAACTCATTCAACATCAGAGACCATGCGAGGGTCAGGGTGGAAGCTTATGAAGGATTGTTCATCCCCGAGGCATTCTCGCCCAACGATGATGGGTTCAACGACACTTTCGTGATCGGCGGGTTGCAGGATCTTTATCCCAACGCATCCATCCGGATTTACACGCGATGGGGCAGCCTGGTGTTTGAGCAGGATCCGTATGAAAATGATTGGGATGGCAGGGACATGAACAACCAGGACTTGCCTGAGGGCACATATTATTATGAATTACACCTCGAAGATGGCAAAGAGCCACTGCGGAGGTTCATTTATTTAACCAGGTAGGAAACGCAATTTTTTTACCCATGAAACGCTTACTTTTATTTCTTGTGTTCTTAAGCTCATGGAGTTGTTTCCAGGAATTGTCTGCACAGCGGGAGGTGATGTACACCAATTACCGGATGAACATCCAGGAGTTTAACCCGGCCTATGCAGGCAGCAGGGCTTCTTTAGCGATTCTGTCCATGAACCGTTCTCACTTTACCATGGTGTTTGACGGTTCGCCCGTTACACAGAGTCTGAACCTGCACACCCCGACCAATAATAATGAGTATGTCGGGCTTGGGTTATCCGTCAGAAATGAACGGGTGGGGCCGATGAACAATACCTCCATATTTGCCGATTTTGCCTATACGATACGCCTGGATCCTGAAACCCGCTTATCGTTCGGGCTCAAAGCAGGTGTGGGGGTGCTGGATGTCCCCCTGCCTGAGCTGGAGATCGATGACCCCCGTGATCCGGCCTTTGCAGAATATTTTCAGAGTTACTGGCTGCCCAACTTTGGGTTCGGAATCTATTACCGCCATGATGATTACTACATAGCAGCATCCATTCCAAAATTACTGGAGGTCAATTATTTCGAAAGTTATTACCGGGGTGGCGCAAGAACCATCCTGTTGGAGAGAAATTACTTCTTTTCTGCCGGCATGGTGTATACCGTTCAGCCTGGATTCGATATTGTGCCCACTACCTATATTCGTTACCAGCACGGCGAGCCCCTGGAGGCGGATCTGACCGTCAACTTTATCCTGTTTGAGCAATATTCAGTCGGAGCCATGATGCGGCTACAGGATGCGATCGGGTTCCTGGTCGGGATGGATATCACTGACCAATGGTCTGTGGGTTATTCATTCGACTGGGCTGTACTGAACCGGGTGCCGAGTTTCAACTATGGCAGCCATGAGCTGGTGATCCGCTATGACCTGCGGTTTCTGGATACACACATCCCGCGAAGGAGAAATTACTTCTGAGAATTACCACCTACCTGATTACAAGTCTTTGAACCGGATAAGACCTTTCTCCGTGGATGGTCAGCATATAGATACCGGCGGGCAGGCCATACACTTCCAGCCGGGCCTGTATATTGCCCGTCTGGCTGATCCGCTCCTGCCTCACGATCCTTCCTTCCATATTATACAGAATCAGGGTTGCTTCGGCTGTGCTTTCATTATTGAACTCGACCCACACATGTTCACTGGCCGGGTTGGGATATACCTTCATTTCAAAAGTTTCATCCTCTCCGACCGGCGGCTCAGGTTCGGCGTTTGGTTCCAGGCCGATGGCTTTTGCCACATCCTCACCGTTCAGGCTCACAGACCCGTCCTGGGTAACATAACCCTCCTTTTGGATGGTATAGTCGTAGGTTCCGGGCAACAGGCCATCAAACTCATATTGTCCTTCATCAAAGATTTCCCCGTCAAGGGTAATGACGGCATCGGAAATCTCATTCCCGGCTGTGCACTGCACCTGAAAGCTGAGTTGCCAGGTAAGCAGGGAGAATTCGGCCTTGAGCACCCGGTCTTCTTTGGCAACAAACGTATAGCTTGCTTCTGTGGAAATCTCAGTGCCATCTTCGACCCAACGCTCAAAGCGATGGCCTTCCGAGGCCGTCGCGGTCAGAGTAACCTCCTCACCGTGCGAAAATGCTCCATGGCCGGAGACCTGTCCGCCCTGATCAGATGCCACCGTGGCATCAATCTGGTAAGTCCTGCGTTCAAACACAGCGGTCAGTTCCACATCTTCACCGGGCATGGTGAAATTGAAAGAGGCCTCGGTGCTTTCCACCTTTTCCCCGGAGGCGGTCCAGTGTACAAAATCATAACCTGTTTCAGCCTCCGCCGCTGACCGGATCTCCTCACCGGCCCTGAAATAAGTTCTGTCGGGGTTCAGGCTGGCTCTTCCGGCTTCTGCCGGTTCTACATTCAGGGTCAGCCTATAGTTAACGGGCGAGAACGATGCCCGTACACTGAAGTCATCCGCCATGTCATCCGCCACAAAGGTATTTTCTGTGTGGCCACTCACCGTTTCCCCGTTAAGGGTCCAGGAATCAATGCGGTAATGCGCATCAGCCACCGCCTCAAATGATACCTGACCTCCTGACTGTATAAGGTCACCGTTGTCAATGGTGGTGCCATCCACCCGGGCGGTCAGCGTACCACCTTCTCCATCCACACCGAAATCAACCGCCATGGTGCGCAGTGTAAGGGTCAGTTTTTCCGTCACATCGCCTTCCTGCACCTCCAACTCACCGGTACGGGAAACAAAGCCCTGTTTATTTACCTGGTAGCTGTAGGTTCCCGGGCTGACATCGATAAATGTATAATCACCGGGTGCGTTCTCTTTGTCGCCAAGGATCACAACCGCACCGGCCAGGCTCTCACCCTTATCACCGACAACATCAAAATTCACTGTGTAGGCGTCAGGGATATCTGCAGAGAAATTCGCAACCAGGTCGCGGTCTTCCTCCGCATTGAATGAATATCTTCTGTTGGTGGAAACCTCACGGCCGTCATCGGTCCAGTTTATAAATGTATAGCCCGTTGCCGGGATGGCTTCTGCGGTCACCCTTTGACCATGATCATAGGTACCTGCACCCAGGCGAAAGCCTCCGCCATGGGGTGCTACCGCAATGGTTATGTCGTAGTTCCGGATCTCAAACACCGCCTTCATGGTCACATCCTGATCGGGCATGACGTAACTGAAGGACGCCTCGGTACTTTCCACTTTTTCTTCGGATGAAGTAACCCAGTGCAGGAAGTCATAGCCTTCAAAGGCAGTGGCTGCCAGGGCTAGCTTGTCCCCGGCTTTGTAATGGGCAAGGTTCGGGTCTACACCCACATTGCCGGCGCCTTCGGGTTCCACCACCACCGTAAGACCGTAAGGCACGTCTCCAAAGCGGACGCCGACACTGGCGTTTTCACTGAGTGCTTTTAGCACAAACCGGTCACCGGTCTGGCCTGGCACCACTTCACCGTTCAGGGTCCATTCACTGACCTGGTAGTTTTTCTCAGGCACAGCGATGAATTCCACATCCTGCCCCTGTTGTACGATATCTCCCGAGAAGATCTCCTCACCGTTCACCTGTGCTTTCAC
>SKUN01000030.1 GCA_007129945.1 Bacteroidales bacterium | reverse complement strand
GAGAAGGCTGATGAGAAGGAAGAAGTGAAGGAGGAGCCAAAAGCCGAAGCCAAAGAGGAACCGAAGGAAGAACCTAAGGATGAGCCCAAGGCCGAAGCCAAGGAGGAGAAGGAGGAGCCTAAGAAAAAGGCCCCTGCGAAGAAGAAGGCATCCGCATCCAAAGAAGAAAAGGAAGAAGGGAAGGAAGAGGAGAAGCCTGAAGATGACAAACCGGAAGAGGGAGAGGAAAAATAATCCTTTAACTCATCTGAATACAAAAAAAGGGTTGGCCATTGCGGTCAGCCCTTTTTTATTTCAGCGCCAGAAACAGGATATCCGCGGGGTGCAGGGCCACACGGCCGGTTCCGTCATGGATCTGTTGCCGGCAGCTGGTGCCGGTGGCCGCAATGATGGCATCTTCTTCCGCCTGCCGGATGGCCGGGAAAAGCGACAACTCCCCGATCTGCATGCTGAGCTCATAATGGTCCTTTTCAAACCCGAATGCGCCTGCCATGCCACAACAACCGCATTCGATCTCCTGAATTTCCGTACAGGGGAGCACGGAGAGCATCTGCACGGTACTGCTGACCGATGAGAGCGCCTTCTGGTGACAGTGCCCGTGGAGGTAGATCTTCCGCGGCGTGTCGGTAAATGCTTCGGAAGGAATGTTTCCTGATTGTATCTCCCCGGCAATGAACTCATCCAGGGTATAAGCATGGGAAGCAAGACTGACGGCCTTTTCGCGGATCTCCCCTTCAAGCAGCAGCGGGTATTCATCGCGGAAGCACAACAGGGCCGAGGGCTCGATGCCGACCAGTGGCTTGTCCGCACTGACCAGCGGGTGCAGGGCCTCCGTATTTTTCGCCGCCCTTTTCGTCGCCTGTTTGAGCAGCCCTTTAGACAGATAGGTGCGTCCGCTTTCCCCGTGTTTTGCGAAGCGGACCCGGTAGCCCAGGTGGTGCAGCAGCATGACGGTGTGGATGCCGGTATCGGTGTCGTTGTAGTTGGTGAATTCGTCACAGAAAAGGATGACTTCCTTTGTGGCCTTGTTTATATCGTTGAGCCCCGACAGGTGCATCAATGCCCACTTTCTGAGGGTAAATGCGTGCAGCAGCGGCAGTTGCCTTTTGGGGCTGAAGCCCAGGAAGTGTTTGATTACCCCCGATGTCAGCCTGTTTGTGGCGAAAAAGTTGTACATAGCGGGTAAAAGGCTGCCCGCCTGGTTGAATCTGGCGTAAGCCCCGGTTACCCGTGCCTGCAGGGGTGTGCCGTTGGCCTCGTAGTAGTGCTGCAATGCCTCGGCCTTGTATTTGCCCATGTCTACACTGGAGGGACATTCCGATTTACACCCCTTGCAGGAGAGGCAAAGGTCCAGCACCTCCATGATCTCCTTGTGATCGAAGGGATTTTTTTGCGGAGAGTTGGTGATGAACTCCCTCAGGATGTTGGCCCTGCCGCGGGTGCTGTGGGGCTCCTCGCGCGTGGCCTGGTAGGAGGGGCACATCACACCCCCGGCCGCCGAGGGTTTCAGGCAATCGCCGGAACCGTTGCATTTTTCCACCGCCCTCAGAAAGCCCAGCGTATCCCGGAAATCAAAAAAAGTTTTGATCTTTTTCTCCTGCTGGCCGGGGGCGTACCTCAATGAGGTTTTGATGGACGGGGTATTGATGATCTTTTCCGGGTTGAGCAGCCCCCGCGGATCCCAGGTGTTTTTGATCTCTTGCAGCAGACGGGTGTTTTTCTCTCCCAGCACCAGGGGAATGAACTCCCCCCTGAGCCGGCCGTCGCCATGCTCGCCGCTGAGCGAGCCCCGGTATTTTTTGATCAACAGGGCGGTTTCCTTTGCCACCTGGTGAAAGCGTTCCACGTCGGTGCGGTCTTTCAGGTTGAGCACCGGGCGCAGGTGCAGCTCACCCGTGCCGATATGCGCGTAAAATACACATTGCAGCTTCAGTTTGTTCAGTAAGGCCTGCAACTCTCCGATAAACCCCGGAAGCATGTCGGGATGCACCGCCGTGTCTTCAATCACCGCCACCGGCTTGGCATCGCCCGGCATATTGGACATAAGCCCCAGCCCCGCCTTGCGCAAGGCCCATACCTTGCCGATGTCTCCGCCGAACAGCAGGGGGTAATGATAGCCCAGGTCCTCTTTGCGCATCTCCGCTTCCATGGCCGCCGCCTTTTCTTCCGCCTCGCTGCGGTGCCGGCAGGCAAACTCCACCACCAGGATGGCGCCGGGGTCTCCTTTGATGAAAAAGCGATTCCTGGCCTGGGTGATGTTCGAGCGGGTGCAGTCCAGGATCACCTTGTCAATCAGCTCCACCGCCACCGGCCCGTGCTTCAGGGCCACCAGGTTTGCCTGCAGGGCCTCCTTAATGCTTTCCGTATGCACGCAAACCAGGGCCTTTTCAGGCGGGGGAAGTTCCACCAGGTTCAGTTTGATCTCAGTGGACAGTGCCAGGGTGCCTTCCGACCCGCAAAGCAGTTTGCAGAAATTAAAGGGTTCCTTTCCGTCAAATACCTCCGCGTTGAGCAAGAGGTCGAGGGCGTAGCCGGTGTTTCTCCGGTTGATGCGCGGATCCGGGTACTGCGTCCGGATCTCTTCCTGGTTTTCTTTGTCCGACAGCACCTCGAATACCTGCTGGTAGATCTTGTTTTCCAGCTTGTGGCCGATGCATTTCTCCCGGAAGGTTTTCTGGTCTGTGGGCCCGAAATGCGCTGTGCTTCCGTCGCTGAGCAGCGCGGAGATTTCCAGGGTATGGTCGCGGGTGCTTCCGTATACCATGGAGTGCGCCCCGCAGGAATTGTTGGCCACCATCCCGCCAATCATGCAGCGATTTCCCGTGGACGTTTCCGGGCCGAAAAACAGCCCGTGCGGTTCCAGGAAACGGTTCAGGTCGTCGAGGATCACCCCCGGCTGCACCTTCACCCACCGCTCTTCGGTATTCAGCTCCAGGATCCGGTGCATATGCCTGGAGAAATCCACCACCAGGCCGTGGCCCACCACCTGCCCGGCCAGAGAGGTGCCGGCCGTTCGCGGGATCATTGGCAGCCCCTGTTCTGAACAGAAAGCCATGATCTTTTTCAGGTCATCGATGCCCGTGGGGCAACATACCGCAGCAGGTACTTCCCTGAACACAGAAGCATCGGTGGCGTACAAAAGCCGCCATGTCATTTCGTCATACAATTCCCCCTCAATTTCCCGGGCCAGCCGGTCAAAGGGAATGGCGGTGGTATTGTCAGTTATCTCATTCATTCAGGATGATTCAGGATGCCTTACGGGGAAGTTTCCACCGGATCAAATATAGCATTTTCATTTTACGTATCTTCGTATCTTTGCCGGACAACCACCGGTCGGACGCTAATATTGCGCATATGATCAAAGCAGAAAACATACACAAATCTTACGGCAGCCTGAAAGTGCTGAAAGGGATCAGCCTCGACATCAAAAAAGGAGAGATCGTTTCCATTGTGGGTGCCTCCGGTGCAGGCAAAACCACCCTGCTGCACATACTGGGCACCCTCGACCGGCACGACCATGGAAAGGTGATCATTGACGGCCGCGATCTATCCGGGCTGAACGACAGTCAGCTGTCGGCCTTCCGGAACAAACACATCGGTTTCGTGTTCCAGTTCCATCACCTGCTGCCTGAATTCTCCGCCCTGGAGAATGTATGCATCCCCGGTTTCATCTCCGGTGCCTCAAGAAAAGACGTGGAAAAACGTGCCGGCGAACTGCTTAACCTGCTTGGGCTGAGCGACCGCCTTGAACACAAACCCTCGGAACTCAGCGGCGGCGAACAGCAGCGTGTGGCCGTGGCCCGTGCCCTGATCAACGACCCCGTGGTCATACTGGCCGATGAACCCAGCGGCAACCTCGACTCCAAAACCTCCGAAGAACTCCACCGCCTGTTCTTCACCCTGCGCGACCGCATGAACCAGACCTTCGTGATCGTGACCCACAACGAAGCCCTCGCCGGCATGGCCGACCGGAAGCTGACGATTCATGATGGGGTGATATTGTAGGACAGGGAAGCTTACAAGGTGTTCAGCCAACTATTGTCATTTTGATAATCCTCTACAACCTCCGGAGCTACTCCTAGTTTAAAGGACGACAAGATGGTTTGAATTTCATTTTGAAGCACCTTTAAGCTGTTTTTGACCATATCGGCATTAAATCCCCTCATTCCAATCTCAATGGTCAGATTCATAATAACCAACCGGCCAATAACTCTTCCCAATTGCACCATTTTTCGCTGGCTCATTTTGAAATCCACCATAAACCTGAAAACATCTTTAAAATAATCAAGGGCCTTTTCAGTATGCGGGTAATTTTTCAGGAATTCGTGCAGATTGCTTATTTGCATTTTACGCATTTTTTTTAACACGGATTCTGCAACCTGTTGGTAAAGAATGTCATTGGAGCCCTCGAAAATCTGAAATGGGCGGCTGTCTACAACTGACTTTCCAGCCAAATGATCCAGCTGATACCCTTTGGCCCCGACCAATTGCAGGTAACTCTGGGCCGCTTCCTGCATATAATCAGTAATAACCGATTTCACTGAATTGGCTAGCACTTCAAAACGGGATATGTCTTCCCCTGCCGGTATATTCGCGGCAATGTACCCACTCATCGCGGAACTTGAGGTAAAATAGGACTGCAGGTATGAGAGCCGTTCTTTCACCTGGTCATAGGAAAACAGACTCTTCCCGCCCACAAACCTTGCCTTGCAATGTACAATGGCCTCGTCAAGCAAGCGATGTAAAAAGCCCGTTGCCATACCCGGGAACTGTAACCGGCTCCGGTGTAGTAAAGCCAGCATCATTGCAATGCCTGTTGTTTCGGGTTGCAAACGGTAGCCCTCAGGCACAGTTATATCCACCTTGTTTAAGCCATAAGGGATCATATAAAGCCCCAGATTATTGTAATACTCCTCCACCTCTATGCCGCCATGTTCAGAATTGTGGATAAAAAAGCCAATGTCGCGCCCCAGTTCGCCGGTTTTATCCTTTTCCCTGGCTGTTATAAGCCAGAAGTCAGCCAGACCAGTGAGCCCTGCCCAATGTTTTGTTCCGGAAATGCGATACTGATTGTCCGTTTTCAAAAAACCCGTTTGCATTTTAAGTGCATCCGATCCATAATCAGGTTCAGTAATCATCAGGCCACCCAATTTATTTTCCGCAATAAATTGTTTGAAAACAGACTTTTTTGCCTCCTCCTGGCCGTAATTGGCAATAGGTTGCAGAAACAACCCCCCGTTAATGCCCAGTAGCAAAGAAAGAGGCAAAGAATGGTAGGATGCGGTCTCCAATAAGGTCAGCGCTTCGTGGATTTTTCCGCCCCTGCCGCCGTATTCCTCAGGAATGAAGACCTCCAGTGGGCGCTCTTTAAGAATCTCTTGTAGCATATGAGGCGGAAGGCCACGATCCAGGCACAATCGGGCCTTATTATCCTGGTCCGAAAAAATCAAGGCAATCCTCGCTTTGAAATTTTCAATAAAAGAAGCAAAATTATTGTCCGCCACAGAAATCATGGTTAGAATATCGTTTAAGAATTAGGAGGTGCGTAATCCTCAGATGAACAGTCTTCCCAGGTGATAAAAACAATTAAAAAGGCTTGATTGTTTAAATCAAAATCGGCTAAGGCCGCTCAGGGTCCTTATTGCGTAGCTTCGTATCTTTGCCGGATAACCACCGGCCGGACGGTAAGCTTGCACCCATGATCAAAGCAGAAAACTTACATAAATCATACAACCCTCAACCGCCTTGAACACAAACCTCCGGAGAATTCCTCCGCCTGTTCTTCACCCTGCGCGACCGCATGAACCAGACCTTCGTGATCGTGACCCACAACGAAGCCCTCGCCGGCATGGTCGACCGGAAGCTGACAATTCATGATGGGGTGATATTGTAGGGGTGTGGCCGAATTTGCGGTAGCTTATTGTTCTGAAACCACAGCAGTTCTTGTGCCTGTTTATATACTGGAATTGTTATTTTAACAGCAGCTTCATTTGTTGGTCAAGCGTTTGGCGATCAAGAGCCCCGGTGTAATTGAAAACCTTCAGGTCAAAAAAGTTCTTTTTGTCAAACTTCCTCCAGTTTTCTGCCACATATTTCAGGTTAGTGGCTGTAATAACCGCAATGTCTGTGTCGGTTTCCGTTGAATGCTTCAGCTCTCTCGCCGCCTGGGTGCAAGCCTCTTTGTCCAGATCCGGTACAATGACCAAAAAGACGTTCACTCTTTTTGGTGATTCTCTGATATATCTCTTAAATTGATTAATGTGAGATTTCGGAAACTTGTAAACGGATTCCTTGCCTTTATTGTCCCATAAAAGGAGTTCACCGTTTTTCATTTCGATGGCGCCGTCAGCGTGCTCAACTCCATCAAGTTGAATTGGCTCTCTGTTAAATTTGGTTTCAAACATATAGGCCGTTGCTTTTTCAAATGCCGCCTCCATGTCCCGGTCTCTTCCAATAATTTCCAGGCCCAGCAGCTTTTTGTTGTCTCTTGCTGCCAGTTCTTCGAAATACTGGTAATAAACCGCACATGTATCTGTTGACTCCTCAGGTTCTTTCGTTGTCAGGGAACTATAAAAGTCTATTATCCTTTGAATCTTGTCTTCTTTATTGCCACTTACTTTGACACCGGGTAAACTCTTGCAAAGTTTCGTAATCTCTGCTACCTGGAGGGCACCCAGTACTTCCGAAGATTTGGTAAATGTACTGATCAATCGTTCAGATTTTTCCTCTTTTGACCCAGCTACAGGTAAATCCTGGCTCTTCAGAACCCTTTGTAACTGACTGGTGGTAAGTTTGTCCTGGAGTTTGCGTTGCGCGTCTGAAGTCATTTCAAATCCAAGGACCGGCTTTAAGCTGGATGCAATTTCTTCCGGAAGTACAACCACATTTCCATCCTCCATCTTGTTGCAGTAAAACAGAATACCTCTGCTCTGTAAATGACGCAACGCTTCATTGAACTCATCCAGAGAGTGGGTTTTGTTATTGATTTTGGGAAACTTACCCAGCCTGGTTTCAATAAATCGCTTTTCTATTCTGCTGATCTTTAACTTCATTCTGAGCTTTTCGAGAAGAATAAACTCAGATTCATTGATGTCATCGTCTTCAAGGGCAACCTGCAAAACGGTTTGATAAATGTCAATGGCATTTTCATCGGAATAACTGAATGCATCCTCTTTTTCAGCTCTTTCTATTATGCTTTTCTCGTGCTGAATAATCAAATCAAAAAGATCTGAATCGGGAGCCTTCATGTCCGGCAGCTCCAGCAGTATTGTTAATATTTCCTCAAACAATATTCGGGATGCCCTGTTCATATGACGCAAATCCAGGGCAGAACTGATCCGCTGCTTATTTTCCAGCTCACTTTTATTCTGGACTATTTGTTCCCTCAGGCGATCTGCATCACCTTTTGGGATTCCTTCTTTTAAAATGCTGTCAATTATTCGGCCCAGGTACATTTTGGACATGTAAGGCAAGCAGTCTTCAACTTTCATGGTTGGGTTTGTTTAATGAATGGAGATTCTTTTATTTTAATCCTCAATATAAATGATGATCCTGAAAAAACCGCTAATCGTTATCTATTGCTTTTCCGCAATGCGGGCATTGCTCATTTGTGTCATTTTGCCTGAGTTTCTCGATTTTACTCATAAACCCGGCACTTATTAGCCCGGTTGGTAACGCCACAATCCCAATTCCCATGATGGCAATAAATCCGCTTATTACCTTACCTAGCCCGGTTATTGGGTATACATCCCCGTAACCAACTGTTGTAAGGGTGGCAACCGCCCACCAAAAAGAAGCAATAATATGGGGGAATTGCTCGGGCTGGTGTTCTCCTTCGACATAATACATCAGGAAAGATGCCAGAAACAGAATCAGGATGGTTACAAACCCCGTTACCGCCAATTCCGCTTTCTTTTCTCTTATAACCTCACCAATTATGTTTAATGAGTTATTGTACCTGTTTATTTTTAAGACCCTCAGAAACCTGATGAGCCTCAGGATTCTCAGAAACCTCAAGTCAGTCTTGATCAACATTGGCAAATAGAAAGGAACAATCGCAAGCAAATCGATCAACCCATAGGCCGAAAAAATAAACTTCAGCGCTGACTTAAGCCTGCTGCTGCTTGGATGCGTCAGATCCGACACATAAATTCTCATTAAATATTCGATGGTGAATATGATTATTGAGAAAACATTGAAAATCTGAAATGCCAGCACAACCTCCGCATTGATTTCCGGGAAAGATTCAAAGATTATTACGACCAAACTGAGCAGAATCAGCGCCATGATGAAATAATCGAAGAACTTATTCATTCTCTTGCCATGAGAACCCTTTTCTACCAGCTGAAATATTTTGGTTTTTAGCATGGGGGATTTGTTTGAGCTTGGGTCTTATTAGGATTCGAAGGGATCCTTTATTTCTGTTGGGCTTGCTGAAGCATTAAATTTTTTTTCTTCTTGATTTTTTAAGATGATTTAGTGATATATCGGTTCTTTTTATTTGGCAAAAGGCCAGTGTAGTTGGTATGTGCTTTATATTAATCCGATTTTTCTCATTTCCCAAAAGCACCTTTCCGTTGCATTAATATCAACAGAGGCATCATGAGCTTCATCAAAATCTTCTCCGAATAATTTAATATGTAACTCAGATAATTTAGGCCATTTATATCCATAACGGCCCGGAAGTCTGCAATAATTCGTTGATGATTGCATCGTACACATCTTCCTTTTTTTATTAAAATCATTTTGTATTCGCTTTCTCAATAATTCTGCCCCTAAAATCTTTTCATCGAAACTGATGTTGTGAGCAACAATAAAAGCAGAACGTTTAACTAATTCATTAAAGTTGTTTAAAACGACCACAAGGTCTTTACCTTCACTATTTGCTCGTTCGGTCGAAATGCCGTGAACCCTCGCTGCATCTCCTGGTATTTCAAAGTTTTCGGGTTTAATTATAAAATCATCAGACTCAATGCGGTTTCCGCTGTTATCACATAGAATCCATGCTATTTGAATCATCCTTGGCCAATTATTCAAATCCGTCACAGGTGCTTTCCAATTTCTAGGTAGTCCTGTTGTCTCTGTGTCAAAAAATAAATACATCTTTCTTTTTTTGTCTCGATTCGTATTTGTGATTTTCTTGCATTATCCTGAACTCATTTATACTCGCAGCTGCTGTTTTCGTTATCGCTCCCCCTCCAGTGGGTAAAATCCCTGTTGTCGCGGTTTATTTCTCTTATTAATTAATTGTTTCTTTCGGGAGGGGAGAATTGCGGTTCTAAAGTTGCGAAAAGATTGTTTGTTTCAATGTCTGTATTTTGTCGATAATCATAGATCAATCACAAACATACAACTATTTTGTATAAACCCAAGGGGCTCTGTCCATTTTACCCGGAACAACCACATAACACGGTTTTTAATGAAGCATACAATTTTCAGGAAAGCTCACGAAATAATTGCAAATCACCGCGGAATCACCCAACCTTCACTCTCCCAAGTTCTTTCAACTTTCTTACATGAGACCGGAAGGCTGCTGAAAAACTGTCGTAAACGTAGTAGGGCATGTTGAATTCCCGGGTGGTTTGTTCCACGATTTTGGCCAGGGCGGGGTAGTGCACATGGCAGATTTTCGGAAAGAGGTGGTGCTCAACCTGGAAATTCAGGCCGCCCACATACCAGGAAAGCAACCGGTTGTCTTTGGCGAAATCGCTGGTGGTTCTTAACTGATGGACGATCAGTGAATCAGGCATTTTGCCGTTTTCATCGGGGGTGATCTGTTCGGGGCCTTCAACCACGTGGGCCATTTGGAATATAATGCTTAGTATGGTTCCGGTTGTGAGATGCATGACGGCGAACCCCAGCAGCGACTGCCACCATAGAAGCCCTGCGAAGATGATCGGGAAACCCAAAATGATTATGGTGTACAGGGCCTTCGAAACTATCAGCCACACCATGGAGCGGCGGAAAGCCTTTGCCGAAATATTGGTAAGGCCTTTCTTCCGGTTACTGATCCGTTTCGAGACATCCCCGAATATCATGGAAAAGCTCATCAGGGCATAAAAGAACCAGGCATACAGGTGCTGGTATTTATGGTACTTTTTTAGTGGTGCTGCAAACGCGAACCGGAGTATCACACGGTTGTTGATGTCTTCGTCTTTGCCGTAAATATTGGTAAACACGTGATGCAGTTTGTTGTGCTTGATTTTCCAGTTGTAGGAGTCAGCACCGATAAGGTTCATGCTTAATCCCAACAGGCGATTAACCTTTTGATTCTTTGAGTATCCGCCATGGTTGGCATCGTGCATGACCGACATCCCGACGCCTGCTGTACCCACTCCCATCACAAAATAGAGGACCAATACCAGCCAGAAAGGCATACTGATGGTCAGGATGAGCAAAAAGGGGATGATATATATCAGCAGCATGGCTGCCGTTTTGATCAGCATGCCGGGGGTGTGATGCCTTGAAATGCTCTTTTCGGAAAAATATTGATTGACCCGCCTGAACAGGGTCTTTTTGAAGTCTGGGTTTTGATCTTGCGCAAAGGTGACGGGGGTATGCATTTACTTAGTGATATGATTCGCAGACATTGGCTGGGAGAGCCATTTATTGATAATTTCCCGCTGTCCTAAAGATAAGAAAATTTGGCCACATTTGCTAATTGTTTAACCCTGAATTTTCCGGGCTTTTATTAACTGGCTGTCACTTACGGTGGCATACGGGAACACGGTAAAGCCGGCATCTTCAAGCCAGGTTTTATACTGCTCATAGGTCCATGTGCCACCCGAGTCGGTGTTAACCAGCATGTTGACTGCAAAGGTGTCAGGGCCGGGTCCTGTGCCACGGATAAAATCATTAATGACTATTGTTCCTCCATTTTTGAGTTTTCCGGCCACATCCCTGAGGAGTTTCCTGTTTTCCTTTTCACCAATGATATGACAGATATGGCCGAGGTAAGCCAGGTCGAAGGGGCCATCCGGAAGATCAACGGTAAAATTGCCCTTCACCATTTTTATGGGAAGTCCCGGCTCAATTTCCGGCTCCATCATTTCGACGACTTCCGGAAGGTCAAGTATGGTAACCTTTGCTCCCTTCCGGGCAAAAGCCCTGGCATTTGTGAGCGGTCCGCCGCCAATGTCAAGCACTTCAGGGTTGGCAGGGAGGTCTTGCAGGCAGTATGCCGCTATCTCAGTGGCACCTTCACTGGCATAGTGGCTCATGGCCTCAATGAAATATTCTTGTTCGGCCGGATCTCCCATTTTTTGCACCGGTTTGCCGGTTTTCAGAATGTTTGGCAGCTCCAGCCACCTTGGCAAAAGCTTATAGGTGTGCATAAATGCAAAGCCCTGATAGTCCGGGCTTTCCTGGTCGTACAAAACTGAATAACACCCTGGTGTGAGTTTTATCATCCCGTTGTCATGGGCAAGATATCCCAATGAAACCAGGGCCTCGGTTACGATCCGCAACGCCCGCTGGTTTGCCCCTGTGGCCACGGCCAGCTCATTCAGCGTCAGTGCCCGGTCTTTTAATTCCCCGAATATGCCGGTTTCAACAGCAGCGCCAACAATCAGAAAATTTTCAGGTAGCTTGAATGATTTGAAATCAGGCAGCATAATATCTGTTTTTATTATTTACACAAACTTACAGCATTTTTGAGCCAATCCAATGAGTTGGGTGAATGATTGTTTCTCACAGTATTAAAACATTAATATCTTTATACTTTCCGGTTACACCCGGTGGTTTTTTTAACCAGACTTGGAGGCCGTCAATAGGGTGATGCCGGCTGAAAGCGCACATAAACGCTGCATGATATGGCATTTTATTTAAGAAAAGGACTGAACCTGGGGCCGCTGCGGCTGAATTTGTCCAAAAGTGGCGTGGGCGTTTCCGGCGGGATCACGGGTGCCCGGGTAGGAGTGGGGCCCAAGGGCCCGTATGTGCATGGAGGACGTCACGGCCTCTATTACCGGAAATATGCCAGCCAGGGCAGGAAAGGGGTTGGCCGGGCATCATCGCGCGCAGATGGAGAAACGCGCATTTTTGTGGATACGGGTCTTACCTATTGCCCGGAGTCCGGGGCACGGCCTGTATCGATGCCGGATCTGCCTGCAGCCCCGGGCCGTCCGCGGACGATCACGCTGCTGTTCGTGGCTGCGGCGCTGCTGGCTTTGGCCGGGATCGGGAACAATGACTGGGCGTTGATCATTCCTGCATTGATCCTGCTTTTGGGCGGGATCTTCCTGAAAGGGCGTCATGAAAAACAGGCATCCCGGGCACGGGAAGTGTTCCGGGGCATTGACCGGGGGCTGGACCAGCGAAACCCGGTACCTGAAATACTGGGGTTGCTTCATGATGAAGGGGTGCAGGGCAACTGGAAGATCTGGCTTCACTATCATGCTTTTGCCCGTTTTCTGGATGCATACTTTGAAGACCCCGACTATATTCAGCCTGCCGAGGTAGAAGCCCTGGAAGGAGAACTCTCATTGCCTGCGCATCATATCAGGCGGATGAAGGCGGGGGCTTTTTCGGACTTTGTGGAGGAGGTGATTGAAGACCACATGATCACTCCGGAAGAGGAGCAGCAGCTCTCGCGGCTGCGGGAGGAGTTGCGCATCCCCGCCGGGGAGGTGGAGTGGGAGCTGGGCATGATTCGGCAACTGTGTGAGTTGAGGGATGCAGTGGAAGCACCCCCTGAACCGGTGGAGGTGGACATCCCGCTCAAAAACAATGAAACCTGTTATTTCAAAACAGAAGGCCGTTTGCTGAAAGAAAAGATCCTGCAGCAATACCAGCGCGACCGTGTCCGGTATAAAGAGCTGGGTTATGTGACGGATATGGAAGGGGATATCTACGTGACCGACAACCGCCTGCTCATTGTCGGGCAGGGCAGCCGGTCTTATCCCCGGAACCGCATCCTGGATACCACACTCTCTCTTGAGGATCATACCCTGCAGCTGACCCTTGACGGGCGGAAAAGCCCGCTGATACTAAGTGCGCCCGATCTGGCAAGGTTGGCAGGAACGATCGGCTGATCCATCAATAACACGGCTGATCCATCAATCATATTGCAACCCGATCTTGCCTCTTACTTTATCCAGCAGACCTGTAAGCTGCAGGCTGGTGTCGAAAGTCATCACGGGGCTTTCGGTCTTGCCTTCCCGCAGCAGATCACAGAAATGCGCTATTTCATGTACGAACCCTTCTCCGCGGTTGGTAAAGGTGTATTGCTTCGTTTTACCCTCCTTTTCAATTTTGTTGCATGGCAGCCTGAAAGTGGGGCAAAAATGCGGTCCACATGGCTTCCATGAGCAACACATGATGGGCTTTGGAGGCAGCGATCATTTCTTGTGCCTGTGTGGTGTCCAGGGCCAGCGGCTTCTCGCACAAAACGGCTTTTTTCCGGCTGAGGCACAGCAGGCTGTATTCCTTGCCGAAGGCTTCTGCCCTGTCATAATTCCTTGATGCCACGGCATATAGCTTGGCATGCGGAACTTTTTGCAGGTCGCGGGCAAACTTGCGGGCGATTTTGCCGGGGCCCATGATGCCCCAACTGATTGTTTTTTCAGTGGGTTTATTCATTGCTCAGTGTCTTTTTTTTTCGTGATAAATCATTCCCTGAACAACCCCGGTTTCAGAATGCCGTAGTCATCAAAAGCCCTGCGTGAAGAGAAGTAGATGGAAAGGCTGACGCTGATGGTGAGGGCCGCAAAGATGGCCAGGACGATGGCGATCTGGTATTTGATGGCGGTCTGGGGGGCGGCGCCGCCCAGGATCTGACCGGTCATCATGCCGGGCAGTGACACAATGCCCATGGTGGCCATGTTGGCCAGGAACGGGCGCATGGCTGCCAGCATGGCATCACGAAAGTACGGCAAAAGTGCTTCCTGCTGGTTGGCACCCAGCGACAGCAGCACGAAACCGGTCCCTGCAAAATAGGACAGGAAAACCGGACCAAAAAAGTGCCGGAAGGAGATCTTGCTGTTGACCATGGCCGCAAAACAGGCAAAGAACATCATGACAATCACCCAGGCAATATTTAGCCAGGAGTTGTCCCACCGGAAGAGGTATACCAGCAGGATGCCCATCAGGAATAGCTGCCCGGTCATCCAGCAGGCTGAGAACCTTATCCTTTTCATAGTCAATGTGTCTGTTGTTCTTAAACCGGAGCACTTCTTTGATGAAGCTTTCGACCCGCCCCTGGCCGATCTGCATCTCCTGGCTCACGTAAGCCATTTTCTGCCGCAGCTGCCACACATTGTCAAGCCGGAGTTCCTGCCCGTCAATCAACACCCTTCCCTGGTCGGGCAATACAAATCCCAGCAACATCCTGAGCAGGGTGGTCTTGCCGCTGCCCGATTCGCCGCTGATGAGCAGGCGTCCGCCGGCAGGTATTTCTGTCGACAGTTTGTCAAACAACTGCTTCCCGTCAAGGGAAAGGGAAATATTTTCGAGCTTTATCATTAAATGGATAAGTGCATTCCGGATAGCTGCGGGCCCGGTTGTGAAAAAACAAATGAAAAAAAAACCGTCTATGCGTATTGTTCCAATTATTTGTAGCTTTATTCTTTGATGCATGAGAGGTACAAACCCGGGGTATAGCCCCGGATAAAATGTCATAGTTTGTATGGATCAGTCATACCTGAGAAAAGACACCCCCACCGGGGGCGTGGTGAATATCGGCGATGAGTTGCCGCTGTGGTCGGCGCCGTTCGGGGTGAAGTTGCTGGAAGCGGTGGAGTACAAACCCGGGCTGACAGCCCTGGACATTGGCTTTGGGAGCGGCTTTCCTCTGATTGAGCTGGCTATGCGGCTGGGCGAAAGTTCGGTGGTATACGGGATTGACCCCTGGGAGGAGGCCTGTGCCCGGGCCCGCGAAAAGGCGGATCTTTACGGGGTTGGCAATGTGCGCATCATGGAGGGGGTGGCCGAATCCATTCCCCTGGATGATCGCAGCATTGATCTGGTTATCAGTAACAACGGCATCAATAATGTGGATGACAGGAAAAAGGTGCTGGCTGAATGTGCCCGGGTGAGCAGGGCAGGGGGACAGCTGCTGCTGAGCCTGAACCTGGACAAGAGCATGTTTGAGTTTTACAATTGTTTCGAACAGGTGCTGATTGAGCTTGGTCTGGATGAGGAGGTGGAGCGGATGCACCGGCATATCGCCGCCAAAAGACCACCCCTGGATCATGTCCTGGAAGAATTGCGTCAGCTCGGCTTCGTGGTGAAGGACCTGGCGTATGACCAGTTCAACTATCACTTTACCAATGGAACGGCCATGCTCAATCATTATCAGATCCGGTCTGGCTTCCTGAATGCCTGGGTTGACATCCTGCCGCCGGAGCGGGCAGGGGAGGTGTTTGCCCGGGTGGAAGATGCGCTGAACCGGCAATCGGAAATTGACGGGGGGATGAAACTGAGCATTCCTTTTGTGGTGGTGAATGCATTTTTTTCCCCTTCGCTTTAATATATCTGTACCCGAACGGGTATAATTCAAAGTCGGAATTGTCAAAAAATACCCGAAAGGGTGCAATTTGCAAAAAATACCGGCTGAAGCTATTTGCCTGAAACCAACCTGCCTACCGGGTAAAGATGCCAGCTTCGTTCTACTTCCTGCTCCCTGACCTGGCTGAGGATGAATTCAAGCTGGGCGCGGGGGTCGTTGCGGAAAGCCTCGTTTTCAGCTTTGCGGGCCTCGAATGCTTTTCTCAGTGCCTCATCTTCCTGCAACCGTTCCCAGGCGTAATCCTCGAATCCGTAGATCCACCATCCTTCCCCGTCTTCCAGGGCGGAAGTGAAGAATCCCCATCTGAGGAAGGAAGCCGGGGCCTCCGGCTCAAGGGCATGCACAATGTAGTTGTTGGCCGGCTGGTTGGTATGGATGATGGCGTCGCCCTTGTAGAATTGTCTGTTGGTCAGCTCGGTGCGGGTTTCCAGCTGGCTGATGGTATGGCGTCCCTGGTTGGAAGTCCCTGAAACCTCGAAGTCTTCCACGTAGGTTGTTTCTGCTTCCACGATGGTGTCCTTTTCCAGGCGGTCGATCCTGACCCCGTTTTGTGCCATCCGGTCGATCACTTCTTCCCAGGCTTGCGGAATGATATAGGCTTCCGGTGCCCGGACGGTTACGAGCGGTGTAAAGTAATCATAAAATGCAATGGTGTCTGACCACGACCGGTCATAATGATAGTTGGTTACCGTGCGGTTGGTCAGGGGGGTGGTGGACTGGCTGGTTTCATAGCCTTTGAAAACGATCGGGTCATATTGCGCCATGTCCGGAGCCCAGTCGAGCACGAAAGATTCCCGGGTCTTTGTTTGTGCGGATGCCTCTTTTCTCATCTGCCGGATGCGGTCGGTGTGCCTGGCGGTGTATTCTACGGTGAAACGGATAAAATCCAGGGTGGCCAGTACCCGTTCGGGGTAGGGCCTGGCAAACTGGGTCTCTGTGATGAATGCCAGGGTGTTGAACAGGGCTGCGTAACCGGATGAATAATGGGGGTGATCATTGAATCCGGCAATACCCCTGCGGATGTGGCTGCGGTCGATCAGCTGCAGGTAAGGAATCATGCCATGGTCGGTTTCTTCATTCATTCGCCGGTAAAGCTCCGGCTGCATCTCTTCTTTGAAAAATTCAGCCATCGGCCCGGGAAGCTTCTGGTGCATGGAGGCAATCAGGGTCATTACGGCCTGGTGCTCCATGCCATTGGTGGTATGGGTATCAATAAACACATCGGGATCCAGGGAGTGAAAAATCTCTGCAAAGGAGCGGGCATTTTTGGAGTCCTGCTTCATGAAATCCCTGTTGAGGTCCAGGTTGCGGGCATTTCGGCGGGCTCCTTTGTATTCGGGCCCGTCCTGGTTCATCCTGTAATACCGGCTCTGATCCAGGTACCCGCCGATGCTGTAAACCGGGATGATGGCAATCACGGTGTTTTCAAGCACCCCGGCCATCCCGTCTTTATTTTCCAGAAGATTTACGGCGTATTCTATGCTGCCGTCGATCCCCGCAGGCTCTCCTGCATGGATCCCGTTATTGATCAGCACAATGCTTCTTCCTTTTTCTTTGAGTGATACGGGATCGAAATCCCCGTCGCCGGAGAGCAGGAAGAGGTGGAGCGGCCGGCCTGTGTCTGTGGGGCCCATTTCCGTGAGTTTGGCCTTATCATAGTAGGACGCAAGCTGCCGGTAGGCGTCGATCACCTCGTGGTATTCGAGGCTTTGGTTTTCATCATATCGGAGAGTGATCTCAGGGGCTGGTTGCCTGGTGCAGGAAGCAAAAAACAATGCGCAAAAAACGATCAGCGCAGTAAGAACAGAATGATTCATGAAACAAAGGATTAACAGTTGCAAATTCCGGGGCGGAAATTACAAAAAATCCCTGACGCAGCAGCAGATATTACGCAGCAGCAGCTATTGCATGATTGCAGCAGCGGGTTTGCTGGTTTGACACATATCGGGATGAACTTACTCCATAAGCCTGTCTATCTCCGCCGCCATTTTCCGATCCTTATCTGTGACCTTGTGGCCCGCGTCGTGGCTGGTCAGGCTGATCTCCACTTTATTGTACGAGTTGCTCCAGTCAGGATGATGACCGTGGATTTCTGCCAGTAAGGCCACGCGGGCCATAAACGCAAACGCTTCAGAAAAGTTTTCGAATACGAAAGTACGTGTCAGTTGATTGTTTTTTTCTTTCCACATAGGTTTAATGCATTTAGGGGTTTTATGCGTAATGCGGATCACCGCTGAATTGTTCATCTGAACAAAAAAACGGTTGCCGAAAACAAACTGAATAGCTTGCCGGGAGAACCTGCCCGGGAGAACCTACCCGGGAGAATTTACCCGGGAGAACCTGCCGGGGAATATCTATTCCATGGTGAGCACCACTTTCCCCCGGGTTCTTTCGGTTTCCAGCAGCTGATGCGCTTTTTGTCCTTCCTTCAGGGGGAAGGTTGTTTCTATCTGTGGTTTAACCTGCCCGGTGGCAATCATGTCGGCAATTACATGCAGGTCTTCGCCCGAGGGTTTCACCATGATGTAAGTGGCTTTCTTTTTTCTCAGGAAATTGCACATCATGCTACAGAACAAATTACCGTCCGGGACTGTAGTGACATAGTTGCCCCCTTTCCTGAGGATGCGCTTACATTGTTTGAATGAGCTTTTTGCGACGGCATCAAATACTTTGTGGTACCGTTGCGACTGTTTGGTGAAATCCTCCGTGGTGTAATCAATCACCTCGTCGGCCCCGAGCTCTTTCAAAAAGTCCAGGTTTTTGCTGCTGGCCACCGCAGTAACATGGGCCCCCAGGGCTTTGGCGATCTGCACGGCAAAACTTCCCACGCCTCCGGAAGCACCATTAATCAACACTTTATGACCTTCGTGGAGGTATTCTTTCTTACGGAATGCCTGAAGGGCGGTGAGCGCAGCCAGTGGGGTGGCTGCTGCTTCTATCATTCCCATGTCGCCGGGGATGGGGCAAAGGAATTCACATTTTACGCAAACAAACTCCGCGTAGCCACCTCCTTTAAACGGGAGCATGGCAAAAACCCTGTCTCCCGGTTTGAAAGGTGATGACCTATCTGTCTTTTCCACCACACCCGCGATGTCGAAACCCAGGGTGCGGGGGAATTTTTTTCCGGCAAATAACTTCAGGGAGCCGTTCCGCAGCTTAAAGTCCACCGGGTTGACGCCGGCGGCATGTACACGCACCAGTATCTCCCCGGGTTTGGGCAGGGGCATGGAAACCTCCTCTTCCAGAAGCTGTTCCGGGCCGCCGAACTTGTGTATGCGCAATGCTTTCATATGTTTAAATTAAAATAGGTAAAACCTTAAGTTTCGTTTGTAGTTGTACCTTATGTTCGTATAAATTCATTTTATTATACTATTAACAACAAAGATAGGTAATTAAAGTTTGATTGGAGCTGGAAAGAACTCTGTTGTGAAATAATTTAGCTTTATCTAAACCTGACAATAACATTTTCTGTTACATTTATGTATTACTTGTTAGTTAAAAGAAAATATGGGTCGGGCATTGCACAAGATGAAGCTCATGTGTATTTCTGACATTGCTGTTGTATGCGCCTTTTTATCGCTGGCATGGCTTATATGGTAGATCAGATGAAGTTTCAGCTAATATTACTCAAGATTTTGGCTTTTTTACTGCCTTTTTCGGTTGAAATCGGTGTTGCTCCCGGCTCAATGCTTCGCGTTCCCACTGAACCCCTGATAGCCCTTGCCGGATGCTTGCTGCTAATGGATGTAATAAGATATCCAGCCAAGTGGAAAACATTTGTCTTTAAGGAGGCGGTATGGGTCTTTCCCCTACTTCTTGTGTATGTGGTCACGACGGTTTTTTCTGAAATAATCACTGTTTCTGTAAAATTCTCCCTTCTCAATCTGCTGTATATCCTCGTTTTCTACGTGTATATGATCCGGGTTTTCCGGCAGTATCCCCGGTTGTTTCCCCAAATGCTTTTGTTTTACGGCCTTGGAGTAATGGTCGTTGCTCTCTGGGCAATTTACCAGTTTGGCCAATATGACTGGAACCCGGTAGTGGCAAGGGGCATCTTCCGGCCTTTTTATAATGATCACACCATTTTTGGAGCTTCTGTTGCCCTGTTAGGTGTTTTCTGGACTGCGGCTGCCATTTTCCAGGCAAATAACCGTTATCTCTTTTTTTCTTTGGGGGTGTTTTTTATTTTGGCGGCTTTATTCAGTACCAGCCGGGCTGCGTTTTTCAGTTTGTTTTTTGCAGCAGCGATGTACCTGGTTTATCTAAAAAGGGCCAAACTGCATTACATTTTAATGATTTTGACTGTGATGATCATGGTTGGGGTGGTGTTTCAAAAACCCATTCTGGAAAGACTACACACGGTGGAAGTGGTTTCTTATGGTGATAATGCGAATTTTATTGATCGGACGGTTTCTGTTAGCAACATTACCACAGATGTTTCCAATCTTGAACGGATCAATCGCTGGGTTTCTGCCTGGCGCATGTTTAAAGAAAAACCTTTGACTGGTTTTGGCCCCGGAACGTATCAATTTACTTACATTCCTTATCAGGATCCTGCTTATATGAGCCGTTTAACAGTAACAGATCCCCATGATATTCCCGACGGTTCCGGTGGAACGGCTCATTCTGAATACCTTCTTGCGCTCAGTGAGATGGGGGTGTTTGGCCTGCTGGCCTGGCTGTTATTAATCGGACGCTGGTTTTATGTGGTCTTTGGTCTTCCCCGGGAACATCCCCGAATAATATATATTACTGTGGCTTTTCTGGCCTTATCCACTTATCTTTTCCATGCCCTGGTAAATAATTTTCTGGCCACCGATAAGTTTGCCTTTCTTTTTTGGAGTACCGCGGCATGGATGGTGGCGAATTATCACATTTCCGCCGGCAGCACGATGGGTCGTGGCTTATTAAATGTAAAACGATAGTTATTCAGCATGAAGCATTTTTATACAGAGGTCGGATCATATTATGACAGGGATGCAGGCGATTTTGATGCCCGTTATTGGGACAACTATGTTTTACAAAGAATACGTCAGGACTTCCGGGAAGAGGTAAAACGATTTCGCTTCAGGCAAATGCTGGAGATTGGCTACGGAACCGGAATGGATATGATTCACTTTTCCACGACCCATTCCGGTGTTTCTGTGGCAGGAATTGATATTTCAGGGGAGATGCAAAAAGTGGCAGCCAAAAAGGCTGAGTTTTCCGGGCTTGACCAGGTGGAGGCTTTCAAAGGCAGCGTTGAAGACCTGGCTTCTTTGTTTCCCGGACGGAGTTTCGACATGGTATATGTTTTTTTCGGTGCGCTCAACACAGTAGAGGACTTAACTGTTGCTGCTGAAAACATTGACAGAGTTGTTGCTCCCGGCGGAAAGCTTGTGCTTTCCTTTGTCAACAAGCATTATGTGGCCGGTATGGTTTTAGAGATGCTGAAGTTTCGCTGGCGCAGGGCTTTTTCCCGTTATCAATCACACTGGGGCGGGTATTCCCCGTCACAACATTTGCCCAGTCGCTGTTACAGCCCGCGGGAGATAAAGCGGGCATTTTCCGGCTACCAGCTGATAAAACGAAAAGGTTACAGCATCACTCATCCGGCCTGGTATTACCATCGCCTGAGCCGTTTACTGAAAAAGTTCAGTCCTTATTTCTGGCGTTTTGACCGCATGCTGAACAAAACATTTTTCTGGTCGTGGGGAGAGTATACGTTATTCGTGTTCAAAAAACCTGATCACATGGGCCAGTAGATCTTCCGTATTTTTATAATTAATGCCGGTTTTTTGCATTAGCTCATGATGAAGCGTTTGCATTGTAACAGAAGTAGTCAATGCTTTTGCCGTTGTGGAACCGTATTGCCTGCGGACATTTTTTTCATTGACATGCATAACGGAGGCATTTGTCTGCCTGGCAAAAATGTTACAGAAATCGAGTTGCCTGATGGCGGGTATGGCGAAAATGTTCATATCCTGTGATTTTTCTCCAAAAAGACTCAGACCATTGATCAGTTTGGCAGCGTCATCAAGGTGTATCAGCGACATCAGCTGCTCTCCTGTTCCATAGCATGGTATCCGTCCTGTTTGCTGCAGGGGCTCCCAGAAAAAATGTCTGAACCAGGATCCCGGCCCGGTAACCCAGCCGGGTCTTGCGAACCGAACGTCCAATGTACCTGATTCTCTGGCTTCCCTCCATGGGATTTCATTACGGACATAATAACGGGCAAATGCTTCCGGGGCAAGGGGGCTGTTCTCTGTAGCTGGATCGTTTTCGGGGCGTTCTCCATAAACCAGTGAGCCTGACACATAAATAACCACAGGAGGTTTGGGTAGCGCCGAAAGGATATTGACCATGCGCCGGTTGGCTCGTTCACCCCTGTATGCAGCCAGTGAGCGGGTAAGGCGATTACTGCCTGCAGGCCGTGCCAGGTGAAACACTACATCGGGGGGGTAGCGGTCAAACCAGGAAGGATCGAAGTCTGATAGATTGCCAACAATTGTATTGAAATTTTCCAGTTGTCTGAATGGCAGGCGTTTATGAACAAGCAGGTTTAGTTGACCAGCCGTGTTTTCGGATAAATGCTTTACAAGAGCTTTACCTATGAAACCGGTACCTCCAAACACCCAAATATTCCTGGAAGAAGCTTTCATCTTCTGTTTTATGTCTTAAAAGGCATTGTTGCCATTCCGGCCAGCAGAGAATCTCCCAGTTTTTTTTCCATTATCCGGAGCTTCCAGCAATATCTTTGAAGGATGCGTTTCTGATATGCGCCTGGATTGTACCTCAGTTCATTTTCTTTTATGCTGAAGGCCTGTCCGAAGTGGCCGGGATTCATCCTCCGGTACTTATTGCGGATATATTTTCTGGAAAACCGGAATAAATATCTTTCCAGACGATTGAAATACTGATGTTTGAGGATTGATTCCAAAAAGTGTTTAAGCTTTTTATCCTGATCGTTTTTTAAGCCGGTATGTGGTTTAAAGACAGGATAATATGATTTAACCCACTGGTTTTGTTTAATGATGTCGTGAAGCAAATGACAACCATACATTGGTGTCAGAAAATAGATCTCAGTTGCTGTGAAACGGTTTATTTCGTTGATTTTCAGGTTTTTAGTGTCGACAAAGTAGTTGATGCAGAAATTATGATGTGAGTTTCCAAGGAATATTTTTTTGTACAGAGTCAGTAAACTGCGAACCAGCCATAACCTGCCGGGAGCGGTTACGATAAAGTAGTCGATGTCATCGTTTTCCGACATGTAGCCTTTGGAAATCGACCCTGAAAGAAACACCCCGCGAACGAAAGGGAAAGCAGCGATAATACGCGAATAGCGGGTTGCATCTTTCATTCGCTCCCCGGTTCGTTGGTTACCCTTTCGCCTGCGTTCTATTAGAGAGAGGTCTTTCCCTGCAATATAGTATCCGTTGTGAGAACTGATCAGGCCGGATCTTTCCAGCTTACACAGTGCTTTATCAGCCTTTTTCGGATTCTTTGGGTCTTCACCGGCATACCTTAGCAGCTCTTCCCTGGTTAACGGGTAGGAAAAAACATCAAAATATGCCAGTAACCTGAGCAGGGTCGATTCCATTTCCTTTAGGGCATTTAATATTGTGCACCAACCAAAACACAACAAAATTTACGGGCTAAAGGTTTGAAAGATGTTTGTCCTTCTAATAATTTTTTTCAGGATATTGATTTTCCCACCACTCGCTTTCACCTTTCAGGTGTTTGTCCCACCAGGCCATGAAGGCATCGTGCCACTTGAGCCGCTTGCTGTAGGTCACAATGTGGTGGTCTTCTCCCTCAACCAGGACCAGTTCAACCGGCTGGTCCAGTAATTTAAGGGCGGTATACATCTGAATGCTTTCGCCCGGAGGTACATTGGTGTCGCTGTCACCGGTGATCAGAAGCAGCGGGGTGTTCACCTGGTCTGCACGGTAAAGCGGGCTTTGCCCGATGTACAGCTCTTTGCTGTCCCAGGGGAAGCTTCCGGCTGAGGCTTCGGCACTGTAGGAATATCCCCAGTATCCTTCACCCCAGTAGGATGCAATGTTGCTGATACCTGCATGGGAGATTCCTGTGGCAAAAAGATCGGTATGGGTCAGCAGCAGCATGGTCATGAAGCCGCCATAGGAAGCGCCGGCCACACCAACCCTGTCTGCATCCGTATATGGATGGGCCTCCAGGAATTGTTGGGTGCCCTCGATGATCTCATCGGCCACGGTTTTCCCCCAGTTGTTCACGTGGGCTGCGGAGAATTCCTGCCCGAAGCCTGTGGCCCCGCTTGGCTGCAGCACATATACAATGTATCCGTTACCTGCCCAGAGGTTGAAGGGGTAGCGCCCGCCAAAGGTTCTTCCGACCGGGTTGGTTCCCCCGTATTGGTAAACGATTACCGGGTATTCCCTGTCGGGGTCAAAGTCAGGAGGCAGGTAATACCGTCCTTTGATCTCCTGGCCGTTGGAGGCGGTGAAATCCCACTCGTGGACCTCTCCGAATGCCACATGGCGGTATTGTTCAGCATTGAAATCTTCCAATACGGAAAAGCGGTCGTTGCGGAGGTTGATCGTGTAGGCTTTATGGGGGGCGTTGACCTGGTTGCCGATGTAGGTGGCGGTGCGTGCATTGGATGAATAGTTGATGCCGGTCAGAAAATCCGTACCGGTATCAATTTGTTCAAAACGCCCACGGCGGAGGTCATACCGGAAAAGCCGGCGGTAATCCTCATCACCGGCAAGGATGTAGATGTTGTTGTCGCGCGCCAGCCAGTGCACCGATGCCACGGAAGGATCAAAGTCAAGGGTGATCGGATCCACCGAACGGTCATCCAGGGAGAAGATATACGCCTGGGTGTCATAGTTGTTCGGGATCATTCCTTCGGGCACATTTTCTCCGGCGCGGTCAAATGCGGAGGGCCCGCCGGTTGCCAGCAGGGCATCGCCATCGGGGGAGAACTGTACGGAGACTCCCCAGCGCTGACCGGCCAGCAGGGTGTCAACGACCAGGGTTTCCATATCCATCATGAAAAGATCATGTTTGGAATAGGGTCTTTCCTGGTAATCGGGTCTTGACTGGCTGAATACAATGTAGCTGCCGTTCGGGCTGATGTCATGCAGGCTGGTGGTCAGTTTGCCATAGGTAAGGCGTGTTCTGACTCCTGAATTCAGATCCAGCTTGTAGAGAAAACTGCGGTGACGGAAATGCCCCTGCCTGTCCTGCATCCCCAGGATGTGCCGCATGGTGTCGTCAGCCCCGCTGCCACGTTCGGTGATGGTGTAAACAATGTAAGATTCGTTGGGAGCCCACTGCATCCCCGAAAAATCTTCTATCCCTTCGGTAAGAATGTGTTTCTGCCCGGTTTCCATGTGATGGCAATGGATGGTTGTTTTACCGTCTTGCACTGTGGTATAGGAAACAGCATTGGAGTTGGGCAGCCAGGTGATGCGCGACACATCGGCATAGCGGAAGGAGTGCACCAGGCCATTGTCGTCAATACGGCGGATGTCGGTCCAGCTTTCTGACCGGTCGGAGGGCGGCAGGGATTGCCTGTAACTTACGGCAACCATGCTTCCGTCGGGCGAGGGCCTGACGTTGGTGACCTTGATCCCGTCCATGAAGTGATGGATATTTTTGATGTTGTCGGGCAGGGTAACCGCACTGATGTCCTCAGCGGTAAAGGGTTCCGCGACACTTAAATTTCCGTTGATGGCCCATTCGATTGTTTCGCCTGCCGGGCGGAGTGCTTTGATCATCAGCAGGTGGGTGCCGCGCGGAAGATCAAATTGGTGGGTGATGCTTCCTGCGTCGTCCGTGCTGTCTTCCATGCTTGTTTTGGTACCGATCTGTTCCCCGTTCAGCCAGGCATTAAGCATGTAAGGGCTTTCCAGGGTCAGTTGCCCTTCAAGCCAGCGGCCGGCTTTCACATAGGCGGCGACATAGGCTACCTGGTGCTGGCCGGGGTCGCGATCTGCGATCTGCAAAAATCCTTCGGCACCGACCTGCTGAACCGACCAGTTTCTTTGCTCCCCGTTGAGCCATTCAAGCTCTTTGCCGGCCCCGGGCAAATAACCCGCTTTTTCAAAATGGGAGAACGTAAGCAGTTGATTTGCCTGAAAAGTTTGTCCTTCTACATTTTCGGTATCGTGGAAGGCCGGAAAGCTTACTTCCAGGGCTCCGGTGGTCAGCCAGGCGTTTATGCTGATTTCCTCATTGGCCGAAACCAGCAGTGGCAAAATACACATCAGCGCAATAGTGATCATTCCTTGTTTCATAGGTCAATATTTTTTTTTCAAAGATGAATTGAAAACTGTTACATATTTTAAATGTCCTGATATCGCCCTCAAAAATACCATTTTTACAATTAAGCAGGGTTGGCGGATTGCAAAATAAATATGTATTTTTGTCCCTTCTGATAAGTCAATCTATCTCAAAACATTAAAGATTCTGATATATGCAAAGAGACAATAAGGTATTCGATTTGATCCGGCAGGAAAAAGAACGTCAGCTCCATGGCATTGAGCTCATTGCTTCTGAGAACTTTGTCAGCGAACAGGTGATGGAAGCCATGGGAAGCGTCCTGACCAATAAATATGCGGAAGGCTATCCCGGACGCCGCTATTATGGCGGTTGCCAGATCGTGGACCAGACCGAGCAGCTTGCCATTGACAGGGCCAAGGAGCTTTTTGGCGCTGAATGGGCCAATGTGCAGCCCCACAGCGGGGCACAGGCCAATGCAGCTGTTTTCCTGGCCTGCCTGAAACCCGGTGACACTTTCATGGGCCTGGATCTCAGTCATGGCGGCCACCTTTCACACGGGGCCCCGGTGAACCTTTCCGGTATACTTTACCGCCCTGTGGCCTATACGGTGGATGAGAAAACCGCCACCATTGATTATGATGTAATGGAGCGGGTCGCCCTGGAAGAAAAGCCAAAACTCATCATTGCCGGTGCGTCGGCCTATCCGCGCGAGTGGGATTATGCCCGGATGCGCAAGATTGCTGACAAGATCGGAGCCCTCCTGATGGCTGACATCGCCCATCCGGCCGGACTGATCGCTGCCAAATTGCTCAACGATCCGTTGCCGCACTGCCACATTGTGACCACCACCACGCATAAGACCCTCCGAGGGCCCCGCGGCGGCCTTATCTTAATAGGTAAGGATATTGAGAATCCATGGGGTGTAACCACTCCGAAAGGCAAGGTGAAAATGCTGTCTGCCATGCTTGACAGTGCCGTTTTCCCGGGTACACAAGGTGGACCGCTGGAGCATGTGATCGCAGCCAAAGCCGTTGCTTTTGGTGAAGCCCTTGATCCGTCCTTCAAAACTTATTGCCAGCAGGTGATGAAGAATGCCCAGGTCATGGCCAAAGCCTTTGTGGATAAGGGATATCACGTGACCTCAGGTGGCACCGACAACCACCTGATGCTGATTGACCTCCGTTCCAAATTCCCTGACATCACCGGCAAGCAGGTCGAAAACACCCTGGTGGAAGCAGACATTACCATCAATAAAAACATGGTGCCGTTCGACAGCCGCTCACCGTTCAAAACCTCCGGAATCCGTATCGGGACATCGGCAGTAACCACCCGCGGGCTGAAGGAAGACGAGGTGGTGCAGATCGTTGATCTGATTGATGAGGTGATCGCCAATATCGAGGACCAGGAAGTGATTGCCGGGGTACGCAAAAAGGTGAATGCCCTGATGAAAGACTTTCCGTTGTTTGGATGGTAGGCGGTCGGCGCTGGCGCGCCTCCAGTTGTTGGTTCTCATGGGCCATGGATTGGGAAAGCTGCCGATAGGCTGGTAAACGGCTCACGCGGTTGTTGGTTGTTGGTTCACGCGGCCCGTGAAAACCAACAACCAGCTAGCTTCGTCCGGTGAATACGGGCAACCCTTACAGTCCTCATCCCGTGAGAACTAACAACCGGAGGCGCGAAGCGCCGACTTCCCATTTTTCCCTTTATCTTTGCAGTACTGAAAGAGGGAAAGATCACAACATGATGAACCAAATTTCACCCGAGAAGGAACGTACGGAAATTCTGAAAAATTACCGTGGGCTGCTGACTGTCTGCCGGCCGGGCATGAGCAAGGAAGACAGGAAGCGTATCCGTAAGGCGTTTGATTTTGCCATGCATGCTCACCGTGAGCACCGGAGGAAAAGCGGTGAACCTTACATTTACCATCCCATGGCCGTGGCCCGCATCTGCGTTGAAGAGATCGGGCTTGGCGCCACCAGTGTGGTTTGTTCCCTGTTGCATGATGTGGTAGAGGATACAGACTATACCCTTGAAGACATTACCGAATATTTTGACGAGGAGGTCTCCCGTATCATTGACGGGCTGACCAAGATCTCTGATATTTTTGATCAGACTTCCTCGGTGCAGGCGGAGAATTTCCGTAAGATGCTGCTGACCCTGTCGGATGATGTGCGGGTAATCCTGATCAAACTGGCGGACCGGCTGCACAATATGCGCACCCTTGATTCGCTGCCGCCCAAGAAGCAGCTGAAGGTGGCCAACGAAACCCTTTATCTTTTTGCCCCGCTGGCGCACAGGCTGGGTTTTCATGCCATCAAGAGTGAGTTGGAAGACCTGGCCATGAAATACACCGAGCCGGAAGCCTACCGCTCTATTGTGCAGAAGCTTGCTGATACAAAAGAAGAAAGGACTCGTTTTATTAACACCTTCACCCAGCCCATCCGCAAGGCATTGCAGAAGGAGGAAATGGATTTCACCATCCTGGCCAGGTTGAAATCTGTCAGTTCCATCTGGGGAAAGATGCAGAAAAAGGAGATTCCTTTCGAGGAGGTCTATGACATTTTTGCCATCCGGATTGTGCTCAACAGCCCCAGTGACCGGGAAAAGGCGGAGTGCTGGAAGGCATATTCCATTGTTACGGACATTTATAAACCCAATCCTGACCGTTTGCGCGACTGGATTTCAACGCCCAAGGCCAATGGGTATGAGTCACTTCATACCACGGTGATGAGCCGGTCGGGTCGCTGGGTAGAGGTGCAGATTCGCACGGCACGTATGGATGATGTGGCGGAGAAGGGGTATGCCGCACACTGGAAATACAAGGAATCGAAATCCGGTGAAAGTGGTATTGATAAATGGTTGCGCCGCATACGGGAAATCCTGAAAAGTGCCGACGCAGATGCCCTTGATTTTATCGAAGATTTTAAGCTGAATCTCTTTTCGGATGAGATTATTGTGTTTACTCCGAAAGGGGAGTTGCGCACCCTTCCGAAAGGGGCCACAGCCCTTGATTTTGCCTACAGTATTCATACCCAGATAGGAGACAACTGTCTGGGAGCGAAGGTGAATCACAAGCTTGCTCCCCTGAGTCAGACGTTGAAAAGCGGCGACCAGGTGGAGATCATCACATCGAAAAAACAAAAACCCAAGCCCGACTGGCTCAATTATGTAACCACAGCCCGGGCCAAGGGAAAGATCAAATCAGCGCTTAAAGAGCAGAAGAAAATTCAGGCTGACGAAGGAAAGGAAATCCTGGAACGCAAGCTGAAGCAACTGAAGATCGATAACCACCAGGAGAACATCCAGAAGCTTGTGGATTATTTCAGGCTCCCATCACCCATGGATCTTTATTACCAGGTGGCTACCGGCAAGATCAGTCAGAAAGACCTGAAGGCTTACGCCACTGAGCAGGAAAGCCGCGGCATTCTCAGCTACTTTAAGAATCCTTTTTCCAGAACCAAAGAAAGTCAGCCCGGTAAGGTGGAGGTCCAGGACCCGATCCGCCAGCAGCTCAAGGACAAGCCCGACACATTGCTGATCGGCGATAACCTCGAAAAACTGACCTATTCGCTTGCGCCTTGCTGCAACCCGATTCCGGGGGATGATGTTTTTGGGTTTGTGACGGTCAGTGAGGGGATCAAGGTCCATCGCAACGACTGCCCCAATGCCCAGCAGCTGATGGCCAAGTATGCTTACAGGGTGGTGAAAGCCAAGTGGATGACCCATAAATCGATTGCTTTCCTCTCAGGCATCAGGGTAAAGGGGATTGATGAAATCGGGCTGCTGCAGAATCTGACCAACACCATCTCCAGTGAGTACAATATCAATATCAGGAATATCCATTTTGATACCCAGGATGGTGTGTTTGAAGGGGTGGTGATGCTTTATATCAATGACACCAAGCACCTGAACAAACTGATCAATAAGCTGAGAAAAATCAAGGGGATACAAAAGGTATCCCGGATTGGCAAGTTGGAAGCCGAAGCTAAGTAGTTGGTTTGCAGTTATCCGCTTAATTATTTATACAGATTTCAAATAATTGTTATTTTTGCTATCTTTATACCCCTTAACCGGGGGTGAGTTGGTGCGGTATTGATGGTATACAGTTGAAATCAAAGTATATGGAAATTACAGATGCCCAAAGCGATCAGGGAGTTTTTGAAAAGGTAAAATGTATTTTTTCATCTTATCTTGAAGACAATGGTCACCGGAAAACACCTGAGCGGTTCACCATTTTACGGGAGATCTACCTGACCGATGGTCATTTTGATGTGGAGTCGCTATACATCAAAATGAAAAACAACAAATACCGGGTCAGCCGCGCCACACTCTACAATACCATCGAACTATTGCTGAAGTGTAAGCTGGTGGTGAAACATCAGTTTGGTAAGAATGTGGCCCAGTTTGAAAAATCCTTCAAATACCATCAGCACGACCACCTGATCTGCTCAAACTGCGGGAAAGTGTATGAATTTTGTGACCCCCGCCTGCAGGAGATCAAGGTCTCCGTTGAAAATTCGATGAATTTCAAGGTAACCCACCGTTCCTTTGCCTTCTATGGCTATTGCGAGGACTGCATTGATGAAGCCGATACCGGTAATGAGTGACATTCTTCTTGTGTCGCTTGACAAAATACAGTATTTTTGGTCGGACATTTAAGGCATTTAAGGCATTTAAGGCATAACAACTGTATATCATGGAACAAAACAACAAAGCCGATGTGTTGCTCGGACTGCAATGGGGTGACGAGGGCAAGGGAAAGATCGTGGATGTGCTCACCCCGCATTATAAAATGGTGGCACGCTTTCAGGGAGGACCCAATGCAGGCCATACCCTCTCTTTTGAAGGAAAAAAATACATTCTGCACACCATCCCGTCGGGGATTTTTCATCGGGGTTGTGTGAATGTGGTTGGCAGTGGGGTGGTGATCGACCCCTTTATCTTCAGCAAGGAGATTGATCAGCTTGGTTTCACCACCGATGAGCTGAAGGAATCACTGTATTTGTGCAAGAAGGCGCATCTTATCCTGCCGTCGCACCGGGTGCTTGATGCAGCCTACGAATCAGTCAAAGGCGAGCTGAAGATCGGCAGCACACTGAAAGGGATCGGTCCTGCATATACAGACAAAGTCGCACGGACCGGATTGCGTCTTGCAGATGCCTCTTTGGATGATTTTGATAAACGATACAACGAATTGAAGCATACCCATTTCCGACTTGCTGAGAGTCTGGGGTATGACAGCAGTGAACTGAAACTCGACGGTCATTCTTTTGATGATTATGAGAAAGCCTGGTTCGAAGGGCTTGGTCGCCTTCGGGAATTGCCACAGGTTCAGAGTGAACGGTTTGTGAACCAGACGCTCGACAGCGGAGCCAGGGTGCTTGCCGAAGGTGCGCAGGGCACCTTGCTGGATATTGATTTTGGATCCTATCCTTTTGTAACCTCCTCAAGTACCATTGCTGCCGGTGCCTGCACCGGCCTCGGACTGGCACCCTCCAGGATCGGGGAGGTATTTGGCATTTTCAAGGCCTATTGCACCCGGGTCGGCAGCGGACCATTTCCCACTGAACTGTTCGACGAATACGGTGAGCAACTGCGTGAAGAGGGTCAGGAGTACGGTTCAACCACAGGCCGGCCAAGGCGTTGCGGTTGGCTCGACTTGCCGGCACTGAAATATGCCGTGATGATCAACGGGGTGACCCGCCTGATCATGACCAAGGTTGACGTAATGAATAAGTTGCCCCGGATCAGGGTTTGTACCGGTTATAAATCGGGTGACCAGGTATCTGAGGTGCTTCCGTTCGATTATGATCCGGCTGAGTTTTCCCCTGTTTTTGAGGAGATGAAGGGTTGGGAAACTTCCATTGAAGGACTTGAATCGTTCGAAGACCTGCCGCAGGCTTTGCTTGATTACGTGAAATTTATTGAAGATTATGTGAACGTACCGGTTGATGTCATTTCCACCGGTCCCGACCGCAAACAGATCCTTGTACGGCAGGGAAGTGGTTTTCTGCAACGGCTTTTGCTGAAGTAGGCTGCCTCTTTTCGTCCGGATACCTGTGAGCAGCAGATTTCAGGTGATTTATTTGCTGCGGTCTTTTGGCGGATTCCGTTCACTGGTGGGGTGTTTGACGTCATTGTCCGAATCAGTAATCATTACCCGGTTTGAAAATCCTCCGTAAATTATATTACCGGCTTCGGCCAGGCCAGAGGCGTTTGGCCAGACGGTTGTTTTTCTTTCCCGCTGATCTTCTTGACAGTCTTTTGAAACGACGTCCAAACCTGGTTCCTCCCAGGGGGCGGATTTTTACCGGCCAGGGTGACTTTGCCGGCATGGGTGACAATTACCTCGGTTTACTGGTTCATTTAGGCGGGCTAAAGCCCCATCATCATGTGCTCGATGTGGGATGTGGCATCGGTCGTCTGGCCAGGCCGCTTGTCGGATTTTTGAATGAAAAGGGCCGTTATGCGGGCTTTGATATTGTTCCCGACGGGATCAATTGGTGTAACAGACAATACCGGCAGTACCCTCATTTTTCTTTTCTGCATATCCCTTTGCAGAATGACCTGTATAACCTGAATACGGAAGCCGGCGCGGCTTCTTTTCGTTTTCCCTATGAGAACGAAGCATTTGATCTGGTGGTCCTGTTGTCGGTTTTTACCCATATGCAGCCTGATGAGGTGGAGAATTATCTTGGCGAGATTTCCAGGGTGCTCAAACCCGGTGGCTGCTGTTTCGCCACTTTTTTTCTTATTACGGAACGGTCGGAAACCTATCTTGCGCAGTCAGCAGAATCTTTTTTCCCTTATCGCCATGCGGATTATTTTCTGCACAATCCCAGGGTGAAAAATGCCAACATTGCCTACCGGTATCCCTTTTTGCGTCAGATGATCGCAAAGGCAGGCCTGGAAGTGAGGGTTCTTCATGAGGGTTGGTGGGCAGGCCGTGAAAGGGATGCCTGTGTAGATTTCCAGGATGTGGTGATACTGAGAAAGCCATTGTAAATCACGAACCCAACCTGGTGTGAAAGTCCTGTTCACTCTCGTCGGGGGCATGCTGAGGCTCCCGGGCAGTTTAATTTAATCTGTGTATAAATTGGGATGCCTGCTCTGGCAATGGGGCAAAATCTCCTACATTTGCTTATTCACTGCGGTGATGCCACGGAAGCTCCCGGATTTTTCCGGCGTAAGCGCTTCGTTAAAGGGTTTTTCCCGCGCTGATGGCGGAGGGAGACCTCCTGATGTCATCATTGTATTTCCATTTTATCTCAATAACAAAAACGTTTTTATCCCATGAAAGACCAACATGTAAAAGGTACCAAAACCGAACAGAACCTGCTCAAGGCATTTGCCGGTGAGTCGCAGGCTGCAAGACGTTACGAAATGTATTCGAAAGTGGCCAGTGAAGAGGGCTATGAGCAGATCGCCCATATTTTCAGGCAAACGGCAGATCATGAAAAGATCCATGCCAAAACGTTTTACGAATACCTGGAAGGAGGGAAGGTAGAGATCACTGCCGCTTATCCTGCCGGCAAGGTGGGTACCACGGCTGAGAACCTGCTTTCTGCTGCCAAAGGTGAAAAAGAAGAGTGGTCGGAGTTATATCCCGAGTTTGCCAGGGTAGCTGAAGAAGAAGGGTTTAAGCGGATCGCCACCACATTTAAGCTGGTGGCTCAGGTGGAACAGCATCATGAAGAACGTTACCTGAAATTGCGCCAGCGTGTGACCGAAGGCACGGTTTTCCAGCGTCCGCAGAAAACCCAGTGGTTCTGCATCAAATGCGGATATGTGCATGAAGGTGAGAAAGCGCTGAAAGCATGCCCCGCCTGTCGTCATCCACAGGCCTGGTTTGAAGAACTGGCAGAGAACTATTAAAATATCTTCGGATAAGCCGCCGGGTTGTATTCATGCATGAGGGCATAAACTTTTTCAAACACATCCTCTGCGTTGGGGTTTGAAAAATAATCGCCGTCGGTGCTGTATGCAGCCCGGTGGTCTTTTGCGGTCACAGTGGCTGGCTCGGCATCCAGGTACTTGTACCCTTGTTGCTTCTCCAGCACTTTCTGCATCATGAATGCAGTGGCGCCCCCCGGTACATCTTCATCAAAGAAAACAATTTTATTGGTCTTTTTGAGTGATTCCACAATGCGGTGGTTGATGTCGAAAGGGAGCAGGGTTTGCACGTCAATCAGCTCAACCGAGATATTGAACTCGCTGAGTTGTTCGGCTGCATCCTGCGCGATTCGTACACAGGAGCCGTAGGTGACCAGGGTAAGGTCGGTACCTTCACGCATGATCTCAGGCATGCCTGGTGGTACGGTGAACTCCCCGATATTGTCCGGCATTTTTTCTTTCAGTCTGTAAGCGTTTAGGGGTTCGATGATCAGTGCCGGGTCGTCAGAACGCATCATGGTGTTGTAAAATCCCGCGGCCTGTGTCATGTTACGTGGTACAAGCACATGGACCCCGCGAATGGAATTGATCACCATGCTCAGGGGGCTGCCTGAATGCCAGATGCCTTCAAGGCGGTGTCCACGCGTACTGATGATCAGCGGTGCTTTTTGCCCTCCGGCCGTACGGTAATGCAGGGTGGCCAAATCGTCGCTGATCACCTGAAGTGCGAAAAGCAGGTAATCAAAATACTGAACTTCGGCAATGGGGCGGAGGCCGCGCATGGCCATGCCGATTCCCTGCCCCACGATGGTGGCTTCGCGGATCCCGGTATCACTGACGCGCAGCTTGCCGTGCTTTTTCTGCATGCCTTCCAGGGTTTGGTTCACCCCGCCGATGTAACCCACATCCTCCCCGAATATCAGCGCTTCCGGGAACCTGGAGAATATATAATCGTTGTTGGCCACAAGGACTTCCCGGCCATTGACCATGGGCGATTCGTCGCTGTATTCAGGGGGCGTTTCTTTGATTTTCAGGGGTGACTGGTCTGATTGACTGTAGAGGTGAGAAGAGTATCTCCGCTGATTATCGGCAACCTCCTCTTCCAGCCATTGGGTGACAATCTTTTTCAGGGTGGTTTCACCCGGGGTGCAGGTATCGCAGATCAGCCGCAGTATTTTCTTTCCGGTTGAAATGATGTCTTTCCGGGTGGGTTCCCCGATCCGCGCAAGCTTCTGGAGCAATTTGTCAATTTTATCTACCTTCAGACAGCGGCAACTGGAAATATTCACTTTGTCGATGAAGTCATCCCGCCGTTTAAGTATTGGTTTCCGGAAATTGTTCCAGGCGTTGCGCCTGGCCTCCTTAACCCGTTGCACGGCCTTTTTCTCGATCTCATCCAGCTCTTCTTTCTTTGCAATCCCTTTTTTCAGGATCCAATGGCGCATTTTTACGATGCCGTCGTTTTCCTTTTCCCACTTCAGGCGTTCGGGTGATTTATATCTTTCGTGTGATCCGCTGGTGGAATGACCCTGCGGCTGGGTGACCTCAGTGATGTGGAACAGCACGGGAATATGTTCTTTGCGGCAGGCATCCACTCCTTTTTTGTAGGTGCTGATCAGCCCTTCGTAATCCCATGCATTTGCTTTGTATATCTTTATCCCAGTATGGTCTTTTTCTTTTTTTTCAAAGCCTTTCAATGCTTCTGATATGCTGCTTTTGACAGTCTGGTGCTCGATGGGCACACTGATGCCATAACCGTCGTCCCATACCGATACGGCCAGCGGAACTTTCAGCACAGCGGCGGCATTGAGGGTTTCAAAAAAGTGACCTTCACTGGTGCTGGCATCGCCGATGGTGGCAAATGTGACCTCATCCCCGTTGTGGCTGAACTGTTTCAAATTTTTCAGTCCTTTCTCCGCGCGAAACACTTTTGAGGCCATTGCCAGGCCCAGGGACCTGGGCATCTGCCCGGCCGTAGGGGAAATGTCGGCGGATGAGTTCTTTTGTTTTACCAGGTCTTTCCAGTTCCCGTTTTCATCCAGGGAACGTGTGGCAAAGTGGTTGTTCATCATACGGCCACCGTTGTCGGGATTGGCATTCAGGTCAGTGTCGCCGTATAGCTGGCCGAAAAATCCTTCCAGGCTCAGCAGCCCCGCGGCCATCATGAATGTCTGGTCGCGGTAGTAACCCGATCGCCAGTCTCCTTTTTTGAAAGCCCTGGCCATTGCCAGCTGGGGCACCTCCTTGCCATCCCCGAATATACCAAATTTGGCTTTCCCTGTGAGGACTTCGCGTCGTCCGAGCAAGCTGGCCTGCCTGCTTTCGTTGGCAATGCGATAGTCATTCAATACTTCTTTTGTGTAGGCTTTGGAGATGGATTTCTTTTTTGCCGGCATATGAATAGCTTGTTTTTTTACCCGAAAAACAGGTGAGCATGACTATTAACACAATGGATAAACTGTGTAAATTGTTCAATAAGGATGCCTGCCTGCTTAGTCCTTTCCGGATTTTTTTGAAAGGTTCTCAAGGTTTCGCTTAATGTCGCGCAGGTCTTCCTTGATCGACTTCTCGATGTTCGACAGGTTGACCTTTTCGCCCCGCATTGCCAGCCGGTCTGCCGTGCTGCGTGCTTTTGGAATGACAATCCACAAAATAATATACAGGATCAGTCCGAATGAGTAGGCGAAGAAGGTCAGCAGAAACAAGACCCTGACCCAGGTGGGATCGATCTGGAAATAAGCACCAAGACCTCCGCAGACACCCCCGATGTATTTATTGTCCGGATCACGGAACAATCGTTTCGGGGCAGGCTCTGTTTCAGTGTTGGCGGAAGATCCCGGATTGACTCGTTCTTCGTCATCTCCGCTGATCTCAGCGGGTTCGCCCAGCTGGGAAATTGCATCCTGCACATCTTCCATTGACACCACGCGGTCACTTCCTTTTTTCTTTTCCCCGAACATCTCCGAAAGGCGGCTTTCAATACCAGACATGATTTCGTCACAGCCTTCTTCTTTTTTGAAGTGGTATCGCAGGTTTTTCAGGTAGGCATCCAGCCTGTCATAAGCGTCCTCATCAATATGAAACACAATGCCGTTGATGTTGACTGTAGTTGTCTTCTTCATATGGTTGCATTTTACAGTGTTAAAGGTATTAAATTATTTTTCGTCTTGCTCTCCTGCGGTTTCGTCTTGCTGTGTTATTTTGTCTACAGCAGCGGTAAGTCCCGTCCAGGTGTCATGCAGTTCCTTCAGGAAGCTGCGCCCCGGCGGGGTGACGATGTAATATTTCCTGGGAGGACCTTCAGTGCTCTCCTCCCAGCGATAGGTAAGCAGACCGTCGTTTTTCAGCCGGGTGAGCAGGGGGTAAACCGTTCCCTCCACCACCAGCAACCGGGCTTCTTTTAAAGTTTGGATCAATTCTGAGGCATAGGCCTCTTTTCGGGAAAGCAATGCGAGCACGCAATATTCCAGCGTTCCTTTGCGCATCTGGGCTTTTGTATTTTCCAGGTTCATGTATACAGGCTTTTCTGGTAGATACTGCAAAGATAAATCAAAAAATAGTACTATGCAATACCCAGTATTATATTTTTTAAATTTATGACTGATTATTAATGGGATGGCGAATTTGTCAGGAGGGTGTCGGTCAAAATGGCAGACTGTTGATGGTGGCATACACTTTGCGTGTCTGCTGGCAGTTCGGCCTTGTCAAACTGTTTGTCATTTATTCATTATACTTAAATGCCCTTATGGCCTGGCGTTTAGCCTCCAGGGGTGTTTTTAACAGAAAATAATCCAAAAAAACCGGTTTATGCAAAAAGGAAAAATAAACGTTCAGACGGAAAACATCTTTCCCATCATCAAGAAGTTTTTGTACTCAGACCATGAGATCTTTCTCAGGGAGTTGGTTTCCAATGCTGTGGATGCTACCCAGAAGCTGAAGACCATGGCCTCTCTCGGAGAGTATAAGGGGGAACTGGGAGACCCTAAGATAGAGATCAAAGTGGACAAGGAGGCCAAAACGATTACTGTCAGCGACAAGGGGATCGGAATGAACGCCGAAGAGGTGGATAAATTTATTAACCAGATTGCCTTTTCCAGTGCGGAAGAGTGGGTGAGTAAATACAAAAGTGAAACCGAAGCCAATCCGATGATCGGACATTTTGGCCTTGGTTTCTATTCTTCTTTTATGGTGGCCTCCAGGGTGGAACTGCACACCAAATCCTACAAAAAGAACAGCAAAGGCGTGTTGTGGACCTGCGATGGTACCCCTGAGTTCAGCCTTGAGGAAAAGCCCAAAAAGAGCCGCGGTACAGATGTGATTCTGCATATTGCGGAAGATTCGGAGGAGTTCCTGGAAGAATCCAGGATATCGGAGCTGTTGAATAAGTATTGTAAGTTCCTGCCGGTGGAGATCATTTTTGGTACCGAGCAGGAAACCAAAAAAGAAAAGGACGATAAGGGAGAGGAAAAAGAGGTGACCGTGGAGAAGCCACGGGTGATCAATAACACCCGTCCGGCCTGGACCCGCAAGCCCACCGATTTGTCGGATGAGGATTACAAGAGCTTCTACCGGGAATTGTATCCCATGAGTTTTGATGAGCCCCTCTTTCATATCCACCTGAATGTGGATTATCCCTTTGAGCTGACAGGGATTCTCTATTTTCCGAAAGTGAAGCAGAATTTCGAGGTGCAGCGTGATAAGATTCAGCTCTACTGTAACCAGGTGTTTGTGACGGATTCTGTGGAAGGGATCGTTCCGGACTTTCTGACCCTGCTGCATGGGGTGATCGACTCACCGGATATCCCGCTGAATGTGTCGCGCAGTTTCCTGCAGAGCGACAGCAGTGTGAAGAAGATCAGCAGCCATATTACCAAGAAAGTGGCCGATAAACTGGAAGAGTTGTTCAAAAACAAGCGGGAGGATTTCGAGGCCAAATGGGACGACATCAAGATATTCATTGAATACGGGATGATCTCCGATGAGAAATTTAAAGAGCGGGCAAAAAAGTTCTGCCTGCTGAAAAACACGGAGAACAAATTCTTTACCCTGGATGAATACCGCGATCACATCAAGACAAACCAGACGGATAAAGAGAAGAAAGTAGTACACCTTTATACGACCGACCAGGAGGCTCAGCACAGCGCCGTGGAGGCCGCCAGGGAAAAAGGCTATGATGTGCTTGTGATGGAAACACCCATCGACAGCCATTTTGTCAATATGCTGGAGTCCGAACTGGAGGAGGTCTCTTTTGTCAGGGTGGATGCTGAGGTGGCAGACAAACTGATCAATAAGGAAGAGGAAATGCCCTCGAAATTATCGGATGAACAGAAAGAGAAATTGAAGCCGTTGATTGAAAAGCAGCTGGATCAGCAGGGTTTCCAGGTGGCTTTTGAAAACCTGAGTGAATCGGAGAACCCCATGATCATTACCCAGCCTGAGTTTATGCGCCGGATGAAAGATATGTCGGCTGCCGGTGGGATGAACTATATGGGGAACCTGCCTGACAGTTATATGCTGGTGGTGAACGCCAATCACCCGCTGGTCGGCAAGGTTGTGGAAGAATCGGATGAAGAGCGGCGCGACAAACAAATTCGTCAGCTGATCGACCTGGCCATGCTGGCCAAGAACCTGCTTAAAGGTGAGCAACTTACGCGCTTTGTGAAGCGAAGTGTGGATCTGTTTTAGCAAATTATTTGATTTTTTTTTGTACCTTAGTAGGTCCGGGAAGAAAATATTGCGTAGTTTTGCGCTCCCATTCGGGGGGATTGAAGTTGGAGGGTCTGCGAGGGCCTATAAAGAAAGGCCTCCTGAAAAAGGCGCGAACGAGTAGCCGGAGGGAACATGACAAACGGGGCGAAAAAGTTTTTTTTAAAAAAACTTTGCTGCAGATTAAAAATAGTTTGTATCTTTGCCCTCCCCAAACGGGGATCCTGTGAGAGGGATTTTCGAAAAAACCGG
>SKUN01000141.1 GCA_007129945.1 Bacteroidales bacterium | reverse complement strand
TCGTTGGCAAAGGCGATGACGTCTTCCCGGGTAATTTCGCCCAGGCGATCAAGGTAGGTGACACTATGTTCATAGGGTACATCGTTCAGGAAGCTCATGGCCATGCTCATGGCGCGGCTTCTGATGTTTTCCCTGCTGCGGAGTTCCTGGAGGCGGAGGTTGTTTACGGCAGCTTCCATCAGCCAGTCTTCGAATTCTCCCGCTTTAAGCAGGTCAAGCTGTTCCATCAGCAATTGCTTTACCTCATCAAGGCTTTGGTCGCTTTTATTCCTCCCTGAAAGGGTAAACACAGAGTAGTCAGCCATGCTGCGTACCCCGGCACCGGCACCCAGGGTGGCCATTTGCTGGTTCAGGTTCTGGTCGATCAGCCCGGAACGTCCGTTGGAAAGGATCATTCTGATCATGTTGGCGTAGGGTACGTGTTCGGATGCAGCACCCTCCAGCCGCCATCCTACCTGGATGTTTTCGGCCTGCAGCCCGGTTACCTCCCTGATGACCGGCTCTGTCAGTTCGGGCTGCGGATCAAAAGATAATGCCGGCAGCGGGGAAGCTTCCAGCTGACCAAAATGGGCGTCTATGATTCTGATCGCCTGATCAGGATCAAAGTCTCCCGACATGACTACAGCCATGTTGTTGGGCACATAGTACTCATCAAAAAAGTTTTTAATGTTGATGATTGACGGGTTTTTCAGGTGCTCGGGTTCTCCCAGGGTTGTCTGCAGTCCATAAGGGTGGGTGGGGAACAACCCCTGATACATCGCTTGCGAAGCCCTGCGTCCGTCATTGGTAAGTGACATATTCAGCTCTTCATAAACGGTCTCCAGCTCGGTATGGAACAGGCGCAGCACCGGGTCGCTGAAGCGGTCGGCCTGTATCATGGCCCAGTTTTCCAGCTGGTTTGCCGGAATGTTTTCCATATAGATGGTGTAATCGTTGGAGGTGCCGGCGTTGGTGCCTGAAGAACCGATGGCCGTCATCAGCCTGTCATATTCATTGGCAATGGCGTAGGTGGATGCGATATAGGAGATGCTGTCGATCTGATGATAAATCGCCGCGCGTTTGTCTTCATCCGTTTCCAGGCGATATATTTCAAACAGTGCCTCGATTTCATCCAGCAGCGGCTTCTCCTCTTCCCAGTCGAGGGTGCCAAAGCTGCTTGTCCCCTTAAACATCAGGTGCTCAAAATAGTGAGCGAGTCCTGTGGTTTCTGCCGGGTCATGTTTGCTGCCAACCCTGACAGCCACATAGGTCTGAATCCTTGGGTCATTGTCAAAAGGTGACAAATACACCCGGAGTCCGTTATCCAGTGTGTAGATACGGGCGTTAAGCGGGTCGCCCGGTACTGTTTCATACTGATAGGTGTCACTGGCTATGATCGCTCCCTGTGATACAAGGAATATGGCCAGCAAAACCAGCAGTTTGCCAAGTTTTTGTGTTGTCATTTTTTACAAAAATAAAAATGGTTAATTCGATGAGATGAATGATGGATTAGAGTAATTCAGGCTAAAATTAAACAAAAACCTGATCCGATGAGGTTATTAAAACAGGTATTTGCGTTTTTTAAGAATAAATATACGTGGGTGGTTGGGCTTACTCCATATATTTGCCGCCCGTTGACATCCCGGGTTGACTGAATAAACAAAACCGGCCGTAAGGTGTTGATATATTTTGATATATAAATCCCCTGCTTGAACCACCCCATTGCAAACCATAATTACCAGTAAACAATGAATAAAAAATTTAAAATTTTGATCAACCTGGCCATTCTCTTGTTGCTGGTCGTGATCATTGCTTATCCGAAAATAAGGCCTTTGTTTTCTTCCGGTGCCGGAAGCGGACCGGATACTTCCTTTCAGCCCCGGCAGCGGCAGGCCCTCATGGTGAGCGGATATGTGATTGAGCCGATGCCCATTCGCGACCAGGTGCGGACCACCGGAAATCTCTTGCCCGATGAGGAGGTGGATCTGGCTTTCGAGACCAGCGGGAAAGTGGTGGGGATCCACTTCCGGGAAGGCAGTCTGGTGAATAAAGGGGATTTGCTGGCTAAAATGAATGACCGGCACCTCCAGGCGCAACTTCAGAAACTTGAGGCACAACGCCGGTTGCTGGTTGAGCGGGAATTCCGTCAGCAGAGCCTGCTTGAGCGGGATGCCATCAGCCAGGAGTCTTATGACCAGGTGCTCACTGAACTGGAGTCACTGGATGCAGATATAGAGCTGCTGCATGCTCGTATAGCAGAAACCGAGGTGCGCGCACCTTTTGACGGCATAGTCGGTCTTCGTTACCTGAGTGAAGGAAGTTACGCGTCACCCAGCACAAACCTGGCCCGGCTGATTAAAACAGAACCCCTGAAAATAGAGTTTTCTGTTCCGGAACGTTATGCCGGGGAGATCACGCCCGGTTTTCCGGTGACCTTCAGTATTGACGGCATCCTGAATACAATGGAAGCAGAAGTGTATGCAGTTAACCCGATGGTGGATGAAAGAACCCGTACAATTAGGGTCAGGGCCCTTTATGACAATGTGGACGGGGAACTCAACCCCGGACGTTTTGCCAGTATATCACTCACATTGGCTGAAACCATGGAAGCGATCACCATCCCTTCCGAAGCACTGATACCTGAAATGGAGGGGGACAGGGTGTTTTTGTACCGTGCAGGAGCTGCTGAGGCTGTGTATGTGCAAACCGGCATCCGTGCAGAGGACCGGGTGCAGATCGTTGACGGGCTTTCCTTCGGAGATACCCTGCTAACTACCGGTGTTTTGCAGCTCCGCCAGGGACTGCCCGTGGAGCTTGATAACTTTTAAGATATAATTCATGAGTCTTTCGTCCATAAGTATTCAACGACCGGTGCTGGCCACTGTGTTTGTTATTGTGATCGTTCTTTTCGGTGTCATCGGCATGACCTACCTCGGGGTAAGGGAATTTCCCAGTGTAGATCCGCCCGTCATTTCTGTGAGTACCTCTTATCCCGGGGCCAATTCTGATGTGATTGAGACCCAGATCACCGAGCCCCTGGAGCAGGCGATCAATGCCGTACCCGGAATTCGCTCCCTGACCAGTACCAGCCGGCAGGGAAACAGCCGGATCACGGTTGAGTTTGAACTGAGCGTGGATATGGAAACCGCAGCCAACGATGTACGCGACAAGGTGGCCCAGGCCCAGCGGCGACTTCCCCGTGATGTTGATCCGCCAATTGTTTCCAAGGCGGATGCCGACTCCAGTCCGATCATGTTTGTCACCGTGGAGAGTGAAACCCGCTCCCTTCTGGAGCTCTCGGAGATTGCCGAGCTTACGCTTGCCGAGCAGCTGCAGACAATACCCGGGGTAAGCGGTATCCATATATGGGGGCAGAAACGCTACGCCATGCGCTTGTGGCTCGATCCGGCCAAACTTGCCGGCTACGGACTGACCCCGATGGATGTGCGAAATACCCTGCAAAGGGAAAATGTGGAGCTTCCGTCGGGCCGTATCGAAGGAAATACCATTGAGCTCACCATCCGGACTCTGGGGCTGATGTCCACCCCGGAAGAGTTCAACAATATGATCATCAGTGATGCGGACGGCCAGATTGTGCGGTTCAGGGATGTAGGCCGTGCCGAACTGGGCCCGGAGGATCTCCGGGGGCTGGTCCGGCGTGACGGGGTCCCCCTTGTGGGTAACGCCATTGTGCCCCAGCCCGGCTCCAATCACATCGATATTGTGGATGAGGTGTACCGTCGTCTGGCCATGATCGAAAGGGATATTCCGGATGATGTAACCATCAATATCGGGTTTGACAACACTGACTACATCCGTTCATCCATCCGGGAAGTACGCAATACCATATTCATTGCCTTTACCCTGGTGGTGATCATTATCTTTTTGTTCCTCCGCGACTGGCGGACCACCATTATCCCGGTGCTGGTCATTCCTGTCTCACTGATCGGTTCTTTCTTTATCATGTACCTGGCCGGATTCTCCATCAATGTGCTGACCCTGCTGGCCATTGTACTGGCAATCGGTTTGGTGGTGGATGATGCCATTGTGATGATGGAGAATATTTATGTGAAAATTGAGAAGGGGATGACACCGGCACAGGCCGGACTGGCAGGGGCAAAGGAGATCTTCTTTGCCATCATTGCCACCACCATCACCCTTGTCGCTGTATTTTTCCCTATTGTTTTTCTGGAGGGGATGACCGGCCGGTTGTTCAGGGAGTTTTCCATTGTGATTGCCGGGGCGGTCCTTATTTCATCCTTTGTGGCCCTGAGTTTTACCCCTATGCTCTCCACCAAAATCCTGAAGCAGCGAAAGACCAGGGGGCGGTTTTACCGGCAAACTGAAGGTTTTTTTAAGTCGCTGAACCTGGC
>SKUN01000205.1 GCA_007129945.1 Bacteroidales bacterium | reverse complement strand
AATTGTTCATAATGATTTTCTGCCTGGCCAAACATTTTATGAAAACAGTCATCGCATCAACGGGAAACACACTTGATTCAAAAGTTGACGGCCGTTTCGGACGTTGTGCTTTCTTTGTAATATATGATACCGAGACCGGATCCACGGAGTTTATTCCGAACCCCCACAAAGATGATGAAGGCGGGGGGAAAGGCCTTGGTAAGCGACTCAGGAGCGGATCGTGAAATAAAACGCGGAGCCTCTGCCCGGTTCACTGTCAACCCATAATTGCCCGCCCAGCATTTCCACATAGGCTTTTGAAATGGCCAGCCCGAGCCCGGAGCCCTGCATGGCTTGCTTGTCTTCTATGTCGGCCTGGACAAAGCGGTCAAAAATTGCCTGCCTCCGGTCTTCGGGAATACCAATGCCTGTATCCCGGACAAAAAACTCAACCAAAGGTCCTTGTTCCCTGCAGCCAAATTCAATGCGACCTTTCGGGGTAAATTTAATTGCATTTTTTACCAGGTTGGTCAATACAGCAAATAGCTTTTCCCGGTCCGTTTGTATGCGTGCCCTGCTATCAGGGAGTTTTTCGGACAGTTCAAGCTGAAGCCCCATGGCTTCTGCTTCAGGCTCAAAGAAGTTATATACATATTCCAGCTGCTCATTAATGTTCGACCAGGCAATGTCCACATCAATCAGCCCTGCTTCAATCCTGGAAATATCTACAATGTCGTTGATCACATTGAGCATTCTTTCACCACTTTCCATAATGATCCCGATATACCTATGTTGTCTTTCATCGGACAATTTCGGGTTTCTTAATAGTTCGGCGAAACCCATGATACCGTTCATGGGTGTCCGGATCTCGTGACTCATGTTTGCCAGGAATGCGGTTTTGAGCCGGTCACTTTCCTGGGCTTTCTCTTTGGCCTTAACCAGGTCTTCAAAAATTCTCTGCCGTTGTATGGCCAGGCTTACCTGGTTTGACACAAACTCCAGGATCTCCCTGCTTTCTGTATTGTAAGCATGCGGATCATGATAATCCTGCACAACGATTGCCCCGATCACTTCCTGCTCCAGAAACAGGGGTACACCAAGCCATACCTCACACATATTACCGATCAGGTCAATCGTCCCCGATTGAATCAGATCTTCAATATCCTGCTTATGAAGGAACCAGACTTTCCCCTCTTTGATAACCAGGCCGGTCATCGACTTTTCGGCAGGCCATGAAAAAATATTGTCTATTTCATCGTGTTCATAAGGTAAAGACAACATGCCAGTGTCCTTATCATAGAGCGCAATGTAAAAATTGCTGGTATTGATCAGTTCCGACAAATGCTCTTTGATTTGCGCAATCAACGCTTCAAGGTCGCTTGTAATAAAAGTTGTGTTGGCAATCTCATACAAGACTCTTTCCCGCTGCTCCCTTTGTTTTTGCCGGGTTATGTCAATGGATGTGGCCAATATTCGTTTTACGCCATCAATCATAATGGGTGTAAGGTTAACCAATTCCCAGAATGGCTCACCGGATGCCTTTTTGCTTCTCCACTCAAATACCTTCATCCCTTCCCGGCTGGCTTCCCTGATCATCGTTAAAGCATCCGCGGCTGAATAAGGCGGTTCTCCCCAAAATTCGTTTGTTTTCAATCCCTCCAGGCTGGTGAAACCATGTGAGGCACACCCGGCCTGGTTTGCATCAACGACCTCACCGGAGTCTTTGTCACGAATAATAATTGATACGGGTGATTTTTCGAAAAGGGTTTTAAACCGTAACTGCAGCTCTTCTGCTTTTTCCTTGGATTTGAGCAGTTCTTTTTCTGCCTGCTTCCGCTTGGTGACATCCATCACTGCAGAGATCATCAGCCCTTCGGCGTCCAGTGGAATGTTCTGTGCGGAAACATACTTTACAATTTCTCCATCCCTGGTAATGGGTATGTCGTGCCATTGCATCCTTTCGGGATCACCGCTTTCCATATCAGATAAGACCCTGTTCTTCATTTCTTCCCTGAACTCTGCATCCTCGTAAGCAGCTTTCCAAAATGAATCCGGCGTTGATATGTCCTCATTGCTTATTTCATAAATCCGGGTGAAATTGTCGTTGATTAACTCCACTTTCGATTCCGGCCCTACAGTGTTGACTGCAATTCCTATGGGAAGCTTTCCCAATATCTTTATTATCAGCTGCTGCTGCTTTTTTAATCTTTCTTCGTTTCGTTTCTTTGCAGTAATATCATCCATCACAGCATATACCTGGTAGGGTTTATTCTCCCCGGGCAGATACAGCGGGGTGGCAGTAACGGACAACCATACATATGCATTTCGTTCAGGGATGAAAACCCCCCTCGTAACCGGACCAACTATTTCACCGGTTTTCAATGCAAGCATTGCCGGATGTTCATCCCCGGGTACCTTCTCTCCTTCTTCGGTGATCATTTTCCAGCGGGGATCCATGGAAGTTTTCCCTTTCAGCTGATCCAGTGACAGGCCAAGAATCCTTTCAGCGGCCGGATTGGCGGAAAAAATAATACCGTCAGGTGCCTGGTAGAGCACGCCCTGCGACATGGTTTCAAACAACCTGCGGTGTTTTTCCTCGCTCTCCCGCAGTGATTCTTCCATTTGCTTGTAACCCGTGATGTCTCTGCCGGTTGTCTGAAGGCCGGTGTACTCCCCTTCCCGGTATAAAGGAGCTGCATTCCATTGAACGAACCGCCACCCCAGAGGGGTCTTTTGCCGGTTCACCAGCCCCTTAACCGGCCTTCCTGCCCGAAGCACCTCCAGCACAAAGGCGGACGTCTTTTCCTTATCTTCGGGATGCAGGTAGTCAGTGAATGCCCGGCCCAGTAGCTCTTCCCTGGAACCTCCAAAAAATTCACAGGCTACGTCATTTAAATAAATCCAATTGCCCGCTTTGTCGACATGAACAATGATATCTCCGGTCAGGTTGGCAATGGCATCATACCGTTCCTTCTTAAGCTGATGCAACTCTTCCAGAAGTTCTTGTTTGGTTCTTTCGGGCATAACAGACAGGGCTATCGCTTCAAAACGAATTCATTTATTTTAATGTTTCCTATGTAAAAATATGTATTTTTCTGCATACGCAATCAGCGTTCAGGCAAAAGCCCTTCTTACGGTATTTTTTACATGGAGTCGAAAACACGTTTAATATCAGTAAATAGCGCTGATTTCTTTAAATGTCGAACTTTAAGAAAAATATTGCGTATAATTTATGAAACAGAACCATCTGTCTCTGCCTCTGAATCGATCCGATAACCATGAAGCTGTCTGACCTCAACATCAAAAAGCAACTGATCATTATTTTGGGCAGCATCCTGTTATTTGTGATTGTTCTGGGCGTTATTGCCCTTAAACAGAACAACCGGTTGTTTTCCCAGACGGAGATTATGTATACCCACCCGTTGCAGGCAAGGCGGGCCATAGGAAACATTGTGCTGTATATCCGGTCTATGCAGCTTGAATACCGGCATATGCTGCTTGCTGAAGATGAAGCCCAAATTGAGGCAGCCATTCATCAGACAGAAGAATATGAAGCCCGGGTAGCTGAAGAATTTCAGCTCTTATATGACAGATATATGGGACCGCAAAGTGATATTGAAGAGGCTTATGACCTGTTTGATCATTGGGTGACGATCCGGGAAAACAACCGGGAGCTGGCAAGGACCGGTCAGATCAGCGAAGCCATGGCACGGGTCACTGACCTGGGAGACATCGGCTTGGTGCGTGAAAACTTACTGGCAAGCCTGGAACACATTGACCATATTCTGGAGATAAGAGCGGACAACTTATTCCAACAATCCGAAGAGATCAGAGCTGCCCTGCGTAACCAGCTTCTGATAATCCTTTTAGCCATCATGGCTTTATCCCTGATAATCTACTATTTACTCTACCGCAACATCCGAAAGCCCCTCAATGAGATCGGAAATGCTACAAACCGCTTCAAACAGGGATATCTGAGTGCCCGAAGCACCTATGTGTCAAAAAATGAGTTCGGTTTGTTGTCAGATGCATTCAACGATATGGCTACCGAGATCCAATCTTCCACCAGGAAACTGGAATCACAAAACAGGGAATTGGAAAAGCAAAAAACTGAACTGGAGCGGCAAAAGGAGAAAATCACCGTGGTCAGCCAGCTGAAGACCAGCTTTATCTCCAATATGAGCCACGAGTTACGTACACCGCTTAACTCCATTATCACCCTCTCGGGTGTGCTGGAGCGTCGCCTCGACAGTCAAATCTCAGAGGAAGAGCAAAGCTACCTGGAGATCATCAAACGAAATGGCACCCATTTGCTTGGGCTGATCAATGATTTCCTGGATTTCTCCAGGCTCGAAACGGGCAAAGAAGAAACCGAGATCGATCGTTTTGACCTCAATGCGGTGATCGATGACATTGTGTTTT
>SKUN01000182.1 GCA_007129945.1 Bacteroidales bacterium | reverse complement strand
TATTTCATTGATTGTTCCATAAGTAAGATATTGTCAGCGTTCGGACACTGAGTTTATTCAGAAAAAAGGCAAGTCCGGAAAATTTTCAAAAACTACGGCATTTTACAAATATAAGGAATTCAGGGTGATCAGGCCTCCATGCCTTGGATGATTATACCAGAAATGACCAGATAAATACATTAAAATGTATATTTGATTGTCATTAAAAGATTGTCTATGGAAAATGTTGAAAGGGATCAATTGAGGGAAACCTGTTTTGTACAAAACCGCTTTTTTGCCAGTCAGAAAACCCGCAATATTAAGTTCCGGAAAGCGCAGCTTGTGAAGCTCAGGCAAGCGATCAAAAAATACGAACAGGGGGTTATCGATGCCCTTTGGCAGGACCTGCGAAAATCACCGGAAGAAGCCTATCTGACCGAGATCAGCGTGGTGCTGATGGAGATCAGCCACCACCTGAAAAACCTGGATCGGTGGTCGCGTACCCGCAGATGCCCCACCCCCTTTCACCTGAGGCCATCCAAAAGCAGTCTGATGGTTGAACCGCTGGGCTGTGCGCTGATCATTGCCCCGTGGAACTATCCCTTTCATTTACTGCTGCATCCCCTGATAGGTGCAATTTCTGCGGGATGTTGCGCCATCCTGAAACCATCGCCGGATGCCACAGCCACTTCCGCTTTAATGAATAAAATGATCAGCGAAACCTTTGACCCGGAATACATCGCACTGGTGGAAGGTGGCCGCGACGTCAACACCATGCTGCTTGAACAACGCCATGACCTGATTCTTTTCACCGGCAGCACCAAAGTCGGGAAGGTCGTAATGAAGGCTGCAGCCAGACACCTGACCCCGGTTTTGCTGGAGCTTGGCGGAAAGAGCCCGTGTATTGTGGACAAAGATGCCAAGGTGGATGTGGCAGCCAGGCGGATCGCCTGGGGCAAGACCATCAATGCCGGGCAAACATGCATCGCACCCGATTATTTGCTGGTCCATGAAAGCATAAAAGAACAGCTCATATCAGGCATGATCAATCATTTTGAGTCAATGTACGGCAAAGACCCCCGTCAGAGTCCTTATTACCCCCGAATTATCAATCAAAAAGCCATGGAAAGGCTTCAGGGACTTCTGCAGGAGAGTAAAATCATTTACGGGGGTAAAGTGGATCCGGCAGACAAATACATTTCCCCCACCCTGACAGACCAGGCCGGGGAGGATAATCCCATTATGCAGGAAGAAATATTTGGCCCCCTTTTACCAGTGATTTCATTTAAAGAAATAGAGGACGCCTTAAAAATTATCAACGACAGGGAAAAACCCCTGGCCTTTTACTATTTCGGCAGCAATCACAAAGCAAAAGATGTTTTATCCAGGGTCTCCTCCGGAGGGGTTTGCCTCAATGACACCATCCTGCATGTTGCGAACCACCACCTGCCATTTGGCGGCGTAGGTCACAGCGGAACCGGCAGGTATCACGGGAAGGAAAGTTTCCTGGCGTTCAGCAACCGGCGTGCAATACTGGAGACCCCAACCTGGCCCGACCTGCCTTTTCAGTATCCCCCGTTTAAAATGTTCCGGTGGGTAAAAAAATACCTGGACAGAAGAGGGAAGTAACACGAATTTTTTATATTTACTGATGGAACAGAACCTGGTATTCGGCACCCTGCTACTGGTGCTTGCGTTATTTGCCTGGGGAAGGATCAGGCATGACGGAGTGGCCTTGATTGCTCTGTTCATCCTGGTGATTGCCGGGATTATCCCTGCAGAGGAAAGTTTTAAAGGCTTCGGGCACCCGGCAGTGATCACAGTGGCCGCTGTATTGGTTATCGGAAAGGGACTGGAGTTGTCCGGGCTTATTGACCTGCTCGGGAAGTGGGTAATGAAAGTGGGCAAAGGTCTGTTAACCCAGATCATCACCCTGTCGGTGCTCGTGGCCATTGCCTCCGCTTTCATGAACAATGTGGGAGCCCTGGCCATCATGATGCCTGTGGCCATTACCCTCGCCCGGAAAAGCGGCAATCCTCCCTCCTACATTCTGATGCCCATAGCGTTTGCCTCCCTGCTCGGCGGGATGACAACCCTGATCGGAACGCCGCCGAACATCATCATTGCCACCCTCAGGGGCGATGAACTGGGTACTTCTTTCAGCATGTTCGACTTCTCCCCCGTGGGAGCAGGCCTGGCGATTGCCGGCATCCTTTTCACCTCATTGATCGGTTGGCGGTTATTGCCGAAAAGGGCTGCACAAAAGTCCGCTTCTGAATTGTTTGATGTGGATGAGTATATCACAGAGGTAAAAGTAGGGCGAGATGCAAAAGCAAAGGGGAAGACCATCCACGAGTTACAGGAAATAAGCGACACTGATGTCCAGATCCTCGGAATGGTGCGTAAAGGCAAGCGGATCCATGCGCCCGGGCCGGAAGAGGTACTGAAAGTCAGCGATGTGATTATTCTCGAAGCAGATGCAGAGAATCTGAAGGAATTCCTGGACGATACCGGCCTGAAACTGGCGGGGGATAAAAAATTCCGCAAAGATGCGGAAGGATCAAAAAATATTCTGATCTCAGAAGGCATTCTGACCCCTGACTCACCAATCATCGGGCAAACCGCAGCCAAACTTCAGATGCGCAGCCGCTACGGGGTAAACCTCCTTGCCGTTGCGCGGAAAGACCAGAAAATCAGGCGAAGGCTCGACCAGGTGGTTTTTAAAACCGGAGACGTGCTGCTGCTGCAGGGACGTGAACACACCGTGGACAACGCCATGACTTCCCTGGGATGCCTGCCTTTGGCTCACCGGGGACTGCGTCTCGGATACAAACAAAAGATCCCGCTGGCCCTGGGGATTTTTGCAGCTGCCATTGTGATGGTGGTTACCGGGCTGCTGGCCGTACAGGTGGCTTTTGCCATGGCAGCAGTGGCCATGGTCCTGGCGCGGGTATTGCCGCTGAAGGACGTGTATGACCACATCGACTGGCCCGTAATTATTTTACTTGGGGCCATGATCCCGGTAGGAACTGCTCTGGAAACGACAGGTGGAGCGGAAACAATAGCCTCTCGTATTCTGCACTTTGCAGATGTGATCCCCCCATGGGCCATACTCACCATCATCCTGGTGGTAACCATGTTCCTGTCGGACATCATCAATAACGCAGCTACGGTGGTGCTGATGGCTCCCATAGCCATCAGCGTGGCTTCCGGGATGGGTTTCTCTGTGGATCCTTTCCTTATGGCTGTGGCAGTAGGCGGATCCTGTGCCTTCCTCACCCCCATTGGTCACCAGTCAAACACCCTGGTGATGGGCCCGGGTGGATACAAATTCACCGATTACTGGCGCATGGGGCTTCCCCTTGAGGTGATCATCGTAGTGGTGGGGGTTCCCCTGATCATGCTGGTGTGGCCAATGTAAGCAGCACCTGTTCACCAGCCTGTATTCGTTCACAGAACCACACCACCCTCCACTCAGCCTGGCCTAAACATAAGAAACTCAGGGTCCAGATCCGTCTCTGGCATGCCGGCAAGGCAGCCAAAACAATATTTACCCCGCATGTTCAGTACGCATAATAATTTCATCCTGAAGGTCTTTACTCAAATCATTGAAATAATCACTATAACCCGCCACCCGAACGATCAGGTCACGATATTGATCCGGGTTTTTCTGGGCAGCACGAAGGGTATCTGCTGACACCACATTGAACTGGATATGATGTCCTTTCATTCTGAAATAGGCACGTATGAGCGCCGTCAGCTTCGGGTAGCTTTCCCGGTCATCAAAAAAGGCAGGTAAAAATTTTTGATTCAGCAAGGTTCCCCCGGTTTTGACATGGTCAATTTTGGAGGCTGATTTCAATACAGCTGTCGGCCCTTGTTTATCACTGCCCTGGACCGGGCTTATCCCCTCTGAAAAAGGTTTTCCGGCCAACCTGCCGTCAGGTGTGGCGCCCGTTACGCTGCCAAAATAAATATGACAGGTGGTCGGAAGCAAATTGATGCGGAATTGTCCGCCCCGCCAGCAGGGAAGGCCGTCTACCGCGTTAAAGAACAGGTCAAATACCCGGACAGCCTGAAGGTCGGCATAATCGTCGTCATTCCCGTATTTCGGTGTATTAAACAAAAGCTTCTCATGGAATTCCTCATAATCTTTAAAATCAGCAGCTATTGCATCCATTATGCCCTTCATGGATATGGTCTTATGGTCATACACATGATACCGCAACGCAGTCAGGCTATCCGTCACGCTTCCCAGCCCCACACCCTGGATATAACTGCTGTTATAGCGGGCACCCCCGGCATTGTAATCCTGCCCTTTACCAATGCAGTCTTCGATAAGCAATGAAAGAAAGGGTGCAGGCAAGCGCCTGGCAAACAATGCCTCGATTTCCCGGTTACCCTCAATCTTTACGCTGGCAAAATGGGATATCTGCTGTTTGAAAGCCTCCATCAGGTCATCGAAGTTCGTCAATGCCTCCGCCTCCCCGGTTGTTGGCCCGATCTGCCGGCATGTTCGGGGGTCAAATCCGTTATGCAGGGTGATCTCCAGTATTTTGGTCAGGTTAAAGTACCCTGTCAGAAAGTAAGCTTCCGTGCCGAAAGCGCCGGATTCCACGCAACCGGAAGCCCCGCCGTTGCGCGCATCCCGGGTTGATTTCCCTTGTCGGAGCAATTCTTCAATAATCGCATCTGTATTGAATACAGAGGGTTGACCAAAACCCGTGCGTATGATCTCAAGCGCTTTGTGAATGAACTGGTCAGGGTTCTTCAGGCTTACCTGTATCATACTACCCGGCTGCAGCAAGCGCATCTCACCAATTACCTCAAGAATGAGATAACTCAGTTCATTGACGCCATCCTCCCCCCCTTCAGTCAAGCCGCCAAGGTTGACCAGGCAAAAATCCGTATAGGTATTGCTTTCCTGCGCAGTTACACCCATTTTGGGTGGTGCCGGGTGGTTGTTGAACTTGACCCATAAACATTGCAGCAGCTCCTTTGCCTGTTCGCGGTTCATACGCCCGTTTGCGATATCATTCCGATAAAATGGGAGCAGGTGCTGATCCAGCCTGCCCGGGCTGAATGAATCCCAGGGGTTCAATTCGGTAACCACTCCCAGGTGAATGAACCAGTAATGCTGAAGGGCCTCATGAAAGGTTTCCGGGGCTTGCGCCGGGACTTTCCGGCAAATTCCGGCAAGATCCCGAAGTTCCTTTTTCCTGATCTCATTGGTTTCAATGTAAGCCATCTGATCCAGGGCATCTGCATGTCGCAGCGCAAAATCGATCACCGATCGCCCGGCAATGATCATGGATTGCAGCTGTGCAGCTTTGGACGCTGCCTCCGCATCCTCCTTGCAATTAAGCGAGTGGGTGGAGGCCTCGCATTCAGCAATGAGATCAAGCACTCCCTTTTCCCAGCTTCTTTTCCCCAGCACGGTGTGCCCGGGCGCGCGCTGCTCCTGGAATTCGGTAAAAACACCCGCTTCATAGGCATTCTTCCATTCAGGGGTCATTTTCCGCATGAGGCAATCCCGGTTGCTTTTCCCATCCCAGAATGGAATAACCTCCTTTTCATATACCAGCCTGGTTTCGGGGGAAACCTTAAAGGAAACTTTCGGGCGGTTGTTCAGCACGTCGAGGTCATCCAGGGTATGCAGGCTGATTTCCGGGTAAGTTGGCGTGGCTTTTGGGAACGGGCCTCTTTCACCGACAATCAGCTCTTCCCTGCCGATATGCAGTTGTTTATTATTCAGGATATATTGCAGGCACCGGGCCCGCTGAACGGGGACCGGATCTTCTTGTAACAGACGATCCCGGTAAAAGGAGGTTACCAGAACCGCCCTCTCGTGGTGCAGAATATTTTCCGCTTCCAGGCTTTTTTTTCTAAGAAATCGGATACGCTCTGTCATCATCTATTGTTTTTGTTCTGGTATACAACCTGATCATCCGCCTTTTTTTACGCTGAACCCGGCATCGGAAAACACCTTCATGATTTCCGGCAGGGCCATTTGCTCATCTACGGATTGAAACTCCCCGGGGGGCTTCATTTGCAATGCTTCATATTTATGACGCCCCCATTTATGGTAAGGCAACAGATCCACCCGGAGTAAAGGCGCATGAATCTTAAAAAGCATATCCCGAAGGGATACCATTTCACTGAGCTGATCGTTAAATCCGGGAATTACAGGAATGCGGACAATCAACTCCGGCCCGTCCTCCCTGAGAGAAAGCAGATTTTGCAGGATTATTTTTTCATCCACCCCGGTATAACTAAGATGTTTTGCATTGTCTGTGGTTTTCAAATCAAACAACAACATGTCGGTATGGCCGGCGACCTGCATAAAAACATCCGCAGGGGCATATCCTGAGGTATCAACGGCTGTATGCAATCCATGTTTTTTGCTCAACTTGAGCAAATCCATTAAAAAACCCGGCCTGGCAAGTGGTTCTCCTCCTGTAAAGGTAACCCCGCCTCCACTCTCCTCATAAAACACACGATCTTTAATCAGCAAATCAATAATTTCCTTCGATTCCATCCATTCCCCGACTGTTTCCTCCACCTGCTTTTTCCTGCCATTGATCATTCTTTCTCTTGTCATTTGTTGCGGCCGGGGCAATATCCCTTCCGGATTATGACACCAGGCACATCGCATCGGGCAGCCCTTGAAAAAAACGGCAGTTCTGATTCCCGGCCCGTCATGCACGGCATATCTTCGAATATCGAATATCAGCCCTTTTGTCATATCAATAATTTCTTTCTCTTTCTTATCTTTACAAAAATAAACCAATTATTCACCAATCTGAAGTTGGAATGCAGAGCAGGTATTCTTTGAAGCTGGGTAAACCTTTCGGAATTCAGGTCTCCGTGCACTGGACGTTTTCACTGTTAATCGCATGGATTGTCCTGATCAGTGTAAGCCGCGGAATGGAAACCACACAGATACTGATGCACATTTTGTTTGTGATGGCATTGTTTGTTTGCGTGGTACTGCATGAACTCGGGCATTCCCTTGCCGCCATCAGGCTGGGAGGGGAAGTGAAAAGCATCACCCTGCTCCCCATCGGCGGGATGGCCCATATGTCCAAAATGCCGGAAAAACCAAAAGAAGAGTTTATGGTATCCGCCGCTGGCCCCCTGGTGAACATTGTCATTGCTGCACTTTTGTGGATATATTTGGCAACCTTCCATACAACGCCAATCAACCAGATGGAATTCGAATCAATTACCATCAACAATTTCCCACTGATGCTCATGGCAGCCAACCTTTTCATTGTGGCTTTCAACCTTATCCCTGCTTTCCCTATGGACGGCGGACGATTGTTCCGATCCGCACTTTCCATCCGGATGAGCCGCCTGAAAGCAACCCGGATCGCCAAAGACATCGGTCAGGTATTTGCCATTATTTTTATCATCGCGGGCTTATTCTTTAATCCCTTCCTGGTCATCATCGGTTTTTTCATCCTGCTGGGAGCAAAGGGAGAATATGAGATGATCAAATACCAGGATGTACTGAAAAATTATTCCGTGAATGACATCCTGAGCACTTCTTATGCGGAACTTGACGTTGAAGACAGCCTGGGGAAAGCCGCAGAAGAACTGATCCATATTTCAGACAATGGTTTTGTGATCAAATCAGACGGAAAGTACGCGGGCATTTTAACCAAGAATGATCTGATCAATGGTTTGAATGCCCACGGAAAAGAAGGCAGGATCCGGGAGGTAATGCGTACTGAACTGGATCACGTTGGCACAGAGACCCCGTTATTTGAAATTTATCAGTACATGCAGAAAAACAGAGAATATTTGCTCCCGGTTTTCTCCGATGATCAATTCAAAGGGGTACTTGACCTTGAGAACCTCAATGAATTCTTTTTGATCAAAAAAGCACTGGTTTAATTTTTTGGAACAGCTTCCTCTACAACGGGAACATCCGGGATTATCACGCTAAAGGTTGACCCTTCGCCGGGCCTGCTTTTCAGGTGAATATCCCCGCCCATCAGGTTGATCAGCTTTTTCGAGATGCTAAGACCCAGTCCTGTACCCCCGTATTCGCCGGGCGCCTGATCACTTTGCTGGAAAAATGGTTTGAATATGTTGTCGATGTCTTTCTGCTTAACCCCCTTCCCGGTATCTTCCACCCGGACAAACAGTTTCCCTGCTGAAGATCCGGACTCTGTTTCAAACCCGGCTAAAAGCCTGACCGTTCCGGCATGGGTAAATTTAACCGCATTATCAAGCAGGTTATACAGCACTTGCCGCAGCCGGAAAGAATCCAGTCTGACAAGTAAAGGCAGTGAATCATCAACCTTATAAACAAAATCCAGGCCTTTCCGTCCGGCCTTTTCAGCAAAGATCATTTCCATTTCATTGAACAGGGATGCCATATCTGCTTCCATCGGCGATATTTCGACCCTGCCGGCATCAATTTTCGAAAAGTCAAGCACTTCATTCAGTAATTCAAGCAGATGTTTTCCACTGTTATTGACCAGCTTGAGCATTCGCTTATTATCTGTCTCTTCCAGCCGTTCATACAACACTTCACTGAACCCCAGTATAGAATTCATGGGAGTACGTATTTCATGGCTGATGTTGGCAAGGAAGGAAGACTTGGCTTTTTCAGCTTCCTGAGCCCTTTCCTTGGCCAGAATCAGTTCCTGCTCATATTCTTTCAGGTCGGTAATGTCGGTCAGTGTGCCCTGTAACCCCGTCACCCGGCCATCCCTGATCAGCGGCCTTGCCTTTGTCCTAACCCAGATCACTTCTCCATTTTCTTTCATAAACCGGTATTCTGAAGGCTCCATGGTTCCCGAAAAAACTTTGCGGAACTGCGCCATGCGCTCTTTCCTGTCTTCCGGATGGACAAATTCCACAAAATTCTTCCCAAGCACTTCATCGGTGGTGTATCCGCTGATCCATTCTATATTCGGAGAGATATAGGTGACGTTTGCCTGCTGATCAATGGTATAAATCACTTCATTCAGATTCTCCAGGAGCATCTTATAGCGATCCCTGTCTTGGGAGACCTCCCTGATCCGGGTCTCAAGCTCATTTATCTTATCCTGGTATGCTTTACCCATATTAATATTATTTATATTATATAGTTATCGTAAATTACGTATCAGACATATACATTGGTTTATATCATCCAAAAAAAAGACAAATAATGGTGCCCTCCATAACACTACGAAATTAAGTATTTTTTCTATTTTTACCGATGATTAATCCTGTAAAGCAACAATCCAAACCAATAATTAATGATTGAAGTCAACAATCTCTGCAAGGACTTTCCCCTGACCCGAAAGCAACAAGGTGAAACGGGCGTGAAACAAAAACACCTGAGGGTGCTGAATCAAATAAGCTTTTCATGTCAACCCGGCAGAATATTCAGCCTGCTGGGCCCGAATGGCGCCGGCAAAACCACCACACTGAGGATCATCGCCACCATCCTGAAAGCAAGCTCAGGACAAGTCAAAGTATGCGGAATTGACCTGACTGAGAAGCCCCTGGTTGCCCGGGGGAAAATGGGATTCCTGACGGGTACCACGGGTTTGTATGAGCGACTCACGCCCAATGAAATACTTGGATACTTCGGGAAACTGCAGGGCATGGAAAAACGGCAGATAAACGAACGCAAAAGCAGGTTATTTGACCTCCTTGACATGCACGGTTTTGCCAATAAGAGAATCGGAAAACTTTCCACCGGGATGAAGCAAAAAGTCAGCATATGCCGGACCATGATCCATGATCCTGAGGTGGTTGTTTTTGATGAACCAACCACAGGGCTTGATGTGATCACAGCAAGAAACATCATTGACCTGATCCGTGAGTGTAAAGAACAGAATAAAACGGTTATCTTTTCCTCTCACATCATGAGTGAAGTGGATCTGCTGTGCGATGACCTGGCGATCATTCACCAGGGAAAAATCCTGTTCAATGACACCATGGATAATTTTCGCCGTCAAATGCAAACCCCGAATCTGACCGAAGAGTTCATTCACATTGTACAAAATGCCCACACTGCATAATCAAAGTAACCAATGAAACACATCCATACCATCATCCGGAAAGAATCACTGGATACACTGCGCGACCGCCGAACACTGATTGTAATGGTGCTTGTCCCGGTGTTGCTTTTCCCCGTACTTTTTATCGGACTTACCCGTCTGCAGACCTCTGTCATGGAAAGGGAACAGGTCCGCCTTGTGCGCGTGGGATGGGTGAGCCAGGATGATGATCCGGGAATTGAATCATTTTTTGATCAGCAAGAGCGGATGGAGCTGGTAAAGGTCCGGGACGAGGCATTGCTGGAAGAATTAATACGCAACGACAGCATCTCTTACGGACTGGTTGTCCCTGAAGGATTCGGCCAGCGCATTGAAAACATGGCCGGGGTGTCCCTGACCCTGTATTATTCGGGGGCACAGCTTCATGGAAAGGAACGGATCGACAGGGTACTGCGCCAATATGAAAACAAGCTGGTAAGTGAAAGGCTTGAGGAAAGATCCCTGCCCGATAATTTCATCAAACCTTTTGAAACCCGTGATATGAACATCGCCTCAGACCAGGAAATGATCGGGATGATTGCGGGCGGATTTCTTCCTTATCTGTTTATTATTTTTTGCTTTACCGGAGCCATGTATCCGGCCATCGACCTTTTTACAGGAGAAAAAGAGCGGAAAACCCTTGAAACACTGCTAACGGCTCCGGTTTCGAGGCTTCACATTCTTATCGGAAAGTTGTCAGTGGTCACGCTTACTGGAATTATTTCTGCGCTTCTGGCCATATTCGGACTATTTCTGGGATTCCAGCTTACCGCAGGCTTGCCGGAAGTGATCATGGGTGTCGTCATGGGCATTCTCAGCATACAATTTGTGGTGATGTTGTTATTGATGCTTGTTCCGCTGACTATTTTCTTCAGCGGGGTGATGGCTCCGGTAACCATCTATGCAAAGACTTTTAAGGAAGCCCAGAGTATGCTTACACCAATGACTTTCCTGGTAATCATTCCCGCAGCCATTGCCATGGTACCGGGCATCGAATATAATGCGGCAACCGCCCTGATCCCTGTCGTAAATATCACACTGGCAACCAAAGAAATTATTGCCGGCACCATTTACATCCCCCTTTATCTTATTACCGTTTTATCCCTGATCGGGTTGGCGGCCATTTCCGTGATCTTCTGTGCCAGGTGGTATGGAAAAGAAAGCAACATACTGAGGTAAAATATTTTTCATAACTCACATAATCAATTTTTCCAATTATCATGAAGCACACATACAGAACAGCATTACTGGTTTTAGCGGCAATGATTCTCTGGCCGTTTTACGTTATTTCCGCAAATTCACCCTCAGAATCCCTACAGGATATTGCCAGGCCGGTGATAGAGGACGGCATGGCGCAGAAAGTGGAGGCTTTCTCTGACCCGGATACCTGGATACGCCATGACCTCTGGGTGGAGACAGAATTTGATTCCGACGGCGATGGCCGCCCGGACCGGATGCATGTATCGGTTACACGTCCGCCGCAGACCGAAGAGGGCTTAAGACTTCCGGTCGTTTATGAATCAAGCCCCTACTATGCCGGAGGGGGTTCACTGGAAAGACAATATTTCTGGGATGTCCGCCAGGAGCTCTACGCGGAACCCAATCCCAGGGAAGCATTTGACCCCGTAGTAAGAAACATCGAAAGACCGGTTATTTCGAACTCGCAGATTGAGACCTGGGTGCCTTACGGATACATCGTGGTTCATTCTTCCGCACCCGGAACCGGTTACTCACAGGGCTGCCCCACCATGGGCGCCCTGGAAGAAGCCCTTGCTCCCAAGGCAGTTATTGACTGGCTGAACGGAAACGCCAAAGGGTATACCACCCCTGACGGAGACGAAGAAGTGGAGGCCTACTGGACTACCGGTAAGGTTGGCATGACCGGCACATCCTATAACGGTACCCTGGCGGTTGCGGCAGCCACCACAGGTGTGGAAGGACTGGAAGCCATCATTCCTGTGGCACCCAATACATCTTATTATCATTATTACCGTGCCGACGGCCTGATCGTGCATCCCTATGGCTACCTGGGCGAAGACATGGATTTCTTTTTTGATTACATCCATTCGAACCCGGAGCGACGCGAGTACTGCAACCGTACCTGGCGTGATACAGAGATCATGGAGAACATTGACCGTGTTACCGGCAATTACAATGACTTCTGGGATGAAAGAGACTTGCTGAACCGTATTGAAAACCTTGAAGCCGCCGTGTTAATGGCCCATGCTTTCAATGACTGGAACGTGATGCCGAGCCACAGTTACCGCGTAACGGAAGCTTTGAAGGAAATGGATGTTCCTTTACAAATCTACCATCACCAGGGAGGTCATGGCGGTCCTCCGCCCTTTGAAATGATGAACAAATGGTTCACCCGGTACCTTTTTGGTGAGGAAAACAATGTGGAAGATGACCCGGTTGCCTGGATCGTCCGTGAACGCGACGACAGGCTGGAACCCACGCCCTATGATGACTTTCCCAATCCTGAGGCCTTACCGGTTGAGTTTTTTCCCACCCGCGGCGCCCCGGGGTACGGCGGGCTTACCCTGGAAAGAAAGCCCAACCAGGGTGTGGAGCGCTTCACTGATAATTTTTCGTTCAGCGGATCTGCGCTGGCTCAGGCGGAATATACCGATCACCGGCTGTTATACCTGACCCCGGAACTGGAGGAAGACCTCCACCTTTCAGGTGTCGCCAGGGTCAACGTACGGCTTGCCATTGACAAACCGGCTGCCAACCTGTCCGTTTGGCTTGTTTCCCTGCCATGGAACGAAGGAAGGAATACGAGGATTACTGACAATATTATCACCCGCGGCTGGGCCGACCCCCAGAACCGGAACAACATCCGTGAAAGTGAACCCCTGCCCCCGGGAACTTTTTATCGTGTCGGATTTGACATGGAACCAACGGATCAGGTAATTCCTGCAGGGCAGAAGATCGGGCTGATGATCTTTTCCAGTGACAAGGACTTTACGCTGCATCCGGACCCCGGTACCGAACTCACGATAGACCTGAACTCCACCTCGATCAGCCTGCCCGTGGTTGGCGGAAAAGAAGGAGTTCAGCTTTTAAGTCGCTGACCATAGTCTACGACATAACGCTCATATTCGGTTTCCATCAGTTCCGAACTGATCATGAAATCTGCAGAGGATCTGCTGCAGGCCATGGGAATGTTGTACACAATGGCAATGCGCAACAGGGCTTTGACATCCACGTCATGGGGCTGAGCCTGAAGGGGATCCCAGAAAAACACCAGCAGATCCAGGCGACCTTCTGCAATGGCTGCCCCCAGCTGCTGGTCGCCTCCAAGTGGCCCGCTCAGAAACCGATGCACCGGGAGATCCAGTTTCTCAGCCAACAGGCCGCCAGTGGTACCGGTTCCGTATAGTTCGTGCTGCATCAGGGTGTTTTTGTTATGGGCGGCCCAGTCAAGTAAATCTGATTTGCGGTGATCGTGCGCCACCAACCCGATCCTTTTTTTCATTTGCATGGGCCGCACATAAGAAGCTATGCTGGGGTCAATATTTTTGATCATAAGACAGGGTTTTAGCTGGTTATTGAAACGGCAATTTAGGAAGAAAGATCCGGCAAAAAAAGCCAGATGATTTATTTAATAATATTGTAAAAAACAATATGTTTCTTTAGATTTGGTAAATTATTCATTCACAAGAAGATTTACCATGAAATCTCTATCGCGCACCCTGACTTCATTGCTGTTTTTATCCGGGATTCTTCTTGCGGTTTTCCCCGGCTGCTCCGGTGAAAAACCCGCAGACCTTGTGCTGCAAAACGGATATATACATACCGTGAACCCGGACCAGCCTATTGCTTCGGCCATTGCGATCACAGGAAACACCATCATCGGTGTTTTTGAAAATGATGCCGATGCGAAACCCTTGACAGGCAGGCGAACCCGGGTCATTGACCTGGAAGGGAAGTTTGTTACCCCCGGAATGATCGACGGACATGTCCACTTTAACCGGGCCGGTGAACTGATCAACGACGCCAACCTTTTGACCGTATCAGATGAAGATGGGCTGAAAAAAGAAATCAGCCGCGTGGCGGGCATACTTGGTGACGGAGAATGGATCACCGAAGGGCTTTGGGGTGCCTATGAACAATGGGCCATGGGAGATGCCGGAAGAGACAGAAGGGAAACCGCCGAACCCTGGCATCCGCACAGGAGCATGATCGATGATGTATCTGCGAACAATCCCGTTTTCCTTTGCCGTTTCGACCGGCAGGTTTGGCTCGCCAACGAGACAGCGCTGAAAGCAGCAGGATTACTTGACAACCCTTTACAGGGAATGGAGCTGGATGCAGAAAGATTGCCCACGGGGGTGATCTACCATGACACTCCCGCCTATCACGCTCTCCGGGAAGCCATTGAACCCAAGTCGCACGAACGCCTTTTGAACGAAAACCGTGCTGCATTGCAGGCACTCCGGGAGTCGGGCATTGTGGAGGTCCACGATATTGCCACCCGCGAACAGACCCAACGCTTTGCAGAGCTTGATCAAAACGGTGAACTGACAGCGCGGATATGGCTCAGGCCAGACCTTTCCAGGGGAAAAGAGCTGGGGGAACAGGGCTACAAAATGGGCCTGCATCCTGTCAGCAAAGAAGAATGCAACATCCTCAGGTACGGTGCCCTGAAAGGCTACATTGACGGTATTATGGGAACCCACGGCGCCCTTTTCTTTGAACCTTATGATGACCAGCCCGGCAATTACGGACACTGGCGGCCACACACCAGTGATTGCCCCGAACTCTCAGAAGGCAATATGGAAAAGATGTACACGCTGATCATGGAAGGACTGGAAGCAGGATTTGTGCCCAATATCCATGCCATCGGTGACAGAGGTGTGGCCGAAATGCTTGACCTGTATGGACGGCTGAATAATGAAGGAATTGACCTGACCGGTTTTCGGGTAATTCACGCCCAGGTTGTTCAACCGGAGGACTTTGACCGTTTCAATGACTTGAATGTCATCGCAGAAGTGAACCCCTACCATATTTCTGACGACATGCGCTGGATGGAAGAGCGCATCGGTTATGAGCGCTGCAGGGGTGCTTATGCTTTCCGCTCCCTGCTTGACAATGGCGCTTTACTGAGCTTTGGTTCAGACTGGCCCGGCACCAGTGCTGCGGAATACCATGTGCATCCGCGCTACACCATTTATGCCGCAGTTGCCCGGAAAACCCTTGACGGAAAGCCGGAAGG
>SKUN01000038.1 GCA_007129945.1 Bacteroidales bacterium | reverse complement strand
TGCGTTTGCCCATGGGGACATATGTTTTACGGGTCACTTATTTGGGTTTCAGGCCTTTTGAAACCATGGTGCAGGTCAGGGAGGATGTGAATGAACTGGAAGACATTAAGCTGGCCATGACTGATGCCATGCTGCGCGAGGTCACCGTTACCGGACGTGCCATTGCCGCTCAGCAGCGGGGAGACACCATTCAGTACAATGCCAGTGCTTTTACCACCAATCCGGATGCCAGTGCCGAAGACCTGGTAAGGCGTATGCCCGGGATTACCGTGGATGTAACAGGGGTCAGGGCGCAGGGAGAAGAGGTGCAGCGAGTGCTTGTGGATGGCCGCGAATTTTTTGGTGATGACCCCAATATTGCCCTCAGAAACATCCCGGCCGAGATGATCGACCAGATTGAGGTATTTGACCAGCAAAGTGACCAGTCATTGCTGACGGGGTTTGACGACGGTGACCGCACCAAAACAATCAACATTGTTACCCGGCTTGACCGCCGAAGCGGCCAGTTTGGCCGGGTTTACTCCGGTTACGGGGATACCGGCCGCTACCAGGCAGGGCTTGTAACCAATATTTTTATGGATCAGCGGCGCATCTCCATCATCGGGATGAGCAACAACATCAACCAGCAGAATTTCTCCAGTGAAGACCTTTCCGGCTTTATGAGTTCGGGAGGGGGAGGCAGAGGCGGAGGCGGCGGAGGAATGCGCGGAGGCGGCGGACGTCCCCCGGGGGGCGGCAGTATTAACCGTGGTGACTTCCTGATCGGGCAGCAGAGCGGAAACAATACCACCCATGCCCTTGGGATCAATTATGCAGATGTGTGGAGTGATAAGGTGCAGGTAAATGGCAGCTATTTTTTCAATGGATCGTCCAATGAATCGGAACAGTTCAGCGACCGGCAGTATTTTATCGACGGGAATACTTCGCAGTTTTATTCCTCCATCGATCAGTCGGAGCGGACCAATCAGAACCACCGCTTCAGTGGCCGTATAGACTATACCATCAACGACGACCACCGGGTCATCGTAAGCCCGCGTTTCAGTTTTCAGCAAACGGCTTCAGAAAGCTATTCTGATGCACTGACCCTGATGCAGACCAATGAGTTGCTTAACCAGTCCATGACAATTTACGAAAGGGACTGGGACGGATACTCCTTTTCCAATAATATTTCCTACCGTGCCCGTCTGAACGATGCAGGACGCTCCCTGTCAACACGGTTGAATATGAATTTGAACAACAATGAATACCTGTATTTTCTGGATGCACTTAGCCAGTATTATGAGGGGCCGGTCTTTGTCGAAGACCTGGTGGACCAGCAATCGGATTCCGGCACCGACAGCTACTCCCTGTCGACCAACCTGACGTATACCGAACCGGTTACGGACAACGGTATGCTGCAGCTGTCCTACAATGTCTCTTATTCCAATAATGAGTCGGGCAGGATGACCAATAGCTGGGACATTCTCAGAGAGTCGTACAGTCTGTTCGAGGATGAACTGTCGAGCGACCTGACCAACGGGTACCTGACCAACCGTGTGGGGCTTGGTTACCGTTTGCGGGGTGAACGATACAATTTCCTGGCGGAAGTGTCTTATCAGCAGGCGGATCTTTCATCCGAACAATTGCTCCCCTATGAAGCGGTGGTGGATCATTCCTTCAGGAATGTGATCCCCATGCTCCATTTTAATTATAACTTTTCCAGGGAAAAATCACTCAGGCTGATGTACCGGACATTTACGAACGCCCCTTCGGCAACCCAGCTGCAGGATGTGGTTGACAACTCCAACCCTTTGCTGCTCAGCAGCGGCAATCCTGACCTGGAGCAAAGTTACAGTCATTTCTTTACGGCACGTTACAACCACACCAACCTGGTGGATTCGCGTACCCTGTTTGCCTTTGTTTTTGGGAACGTGACCAATAACTATATCGGCAATTCCACGTTTATTGCCCCTTCCGACACTGTGCTTGACAACGGCTATAAGCTGCCGGGAGGCGCCCAGTTCACCCAGCCGGTGAACTTGAGTGGCCATGCCAATTTTCGTTCGATGGTCAACTACGGCTTCCCGCTGACTTTTATCAGGAGCAACATGAACATCACAGCCGGCCTGGCCTATTCACGAACCCCCGGGCTGATCAACAACCAGGAGAACATTTCCCATGCTTACAATACCAACAGCGGGGTGGTTCTCAGTAGCAACATCAGCCCCAATGTGGATTTCAGTCTTTCGTACAACCTGAATTACAATATCGTGGAGAACTCCCTTCGCCCGACCCTTGACAACAACTATTTTTATCATGTCAGCCAGGTGCAGTTTAACTGGATATTCCTTGACGGGTGGGTGTTGCGGAATGATGTGAGTAATTTATACTACAGTGGCCTGGGTGATGATTTCAACGAAAACTACTGGCTGTGGAATATGAACCTGGGGCGTAAATTCCTTGCCAACCGGCAGGCAGAACTCACGCTTGGTGTGTATGACATGCTGAACCAGAACCAGAGCGTGCAGCGCAATGTGACCAGCAATTATGTGGAAGACATGCGCTCCAATGTACTGAACCGCTTTTTCATGTTGACCCTTACATACAATATCCGGAATTTCAATGTAAACTGATTGGGTTGGTTTTGGTGGATGGGAAAGGGACTGCCTCCGGGTGGTCCCTTTCTTTGTTAACCCGGGCGAGGAATCCCGGCCGATGGTGCACGCGTTGTTAGAATTTCCTGCCGGCAGTTTCTTTCTGCATCAGATGCGAATGGATTATTCTCAGGGTAGTGTGATGCATCAGAAGTTTTTTAACTTTGTAATGTACGGTAAAGCCTGGCAGCGTTTTGTGATCAGCGGAAGTCCGATGCCTTTAACGTTGCTGTTATCATGAATTTATTAAATTATCTGGGTGTTTTATGACAGGACAAAGAGAGCCCTATTGGTATAAAGATGCAATTATTTACCAGTTGCACGTCCGTTCTTTTTATGACAGTGACGGGGATGGCATTGGTGATTTCAGGGGATTGATCAAGAAATTGGATTACATTGAAAATCTTGGCGTCAATACCATCTGGCTGCTTCCTTTTTACCCCTCTCCGCTGCGCGACGGGGGCTATGATATTGCAGACTTTACCGGCATCCATCCGGATTACGGAACCCTGGCTGACTTCAAACGCTTTGTCAAAGAGGCCCACAAAAGGGGTTTGCGTATTATTACAGAACTGGTGTTGAACCATACCTCATCAGAGCATAAATGGTTTCAACGGGCGCGGAAGGCAAAACCGGGCAGCGTGGCCCGGGATTTTTATGTGTGGAGCAACGATCCCGACAAATATGCGGACGCCCGCATCATTTTCCAGGACTTTGAGGTGTCGAACTGGACATATGATCATCTGGCCGGAGCTTACTACTGGCATCGTTTTTACTCCCATCAGCCTGATCTGAATTTTGAAAATCCAAGGGTGCAGCAGGAGATCCTGAAGGTGCTGGACTTCTGGTTTCAGATAGGCGTAGATGGCTTCAGGCTGGATGCTGTTCCTTACCTGTATGAAGCCGAAGGAACCAATTGCGAGAACCTGCCCGAAACCCATGCCTACCTGAAAAAACTCCGCAAATATGTGGACGACCGGTATGATAACCGGTTGTTGCTGGCAGAGGCCAACCAGTGGCCCAGTGATGCCCGTGAATATTTTGGTGACGGGGATGAGTGCCATATGGCTTTTCACTTTCCGGTGATGCCCCGTTTGTTTATGGCCCTTCGTATGGAAGACCGTTTCCCCGTGGTGGATATCCTGGAACAAACGCCGGACATTCCCGAAAATTGTCAGTGGGCCACTTTCCTGCGCAATCATGATGAACTGACCCTTGAAATGGTAACAGATGAAGAGCGCGATTACATGTACCGTGCCTTTGCCAAAGATCCGCGCAAAAGGGTGAACGTGGGAATTCGCAGGCGGTTGTTTCCCTTGCTTGGCGGTGATACGCGAACCATCGAGGTACTGAATGTGCTTTTGCTCTCACTGCCGGGAACACCCATTATCTATTACGGCGATGAGATCGGAATGGGCGACAACTATTACCTGGGAGACAGAGACGGAGTCCGGACGCCCATGCAGTGGTCACCGGACAAAAATGCCGGATTTTCCAACGCGGATCCCCAGCAACTTTTTCTGCCCCTGGTCATTGACCCACATCATCATTATACCTCTGTCAATGTGGAGAACCAGGAAAAGAACCCTTCTTCATTTCTGTGGTGGAAAAGAAGGGTTATAGCCAAAAGGCGGCAATATAAAGCCTTCGGACGGGGATTCCTGCGGTTTGTCAATTCCAATAACCCGAAAATACTTGCCTTTATCCGCTCTTTCGGGGAAGAGACCATACTGGTTGTGGTGAACCTCTCACGCTACTCTCAACATGTGGAACTGGACCTTTCCGA
>SKUN01000206.1 GCA_007129945.1 Bacteroidales bacterium | reverse complement strand
GGACAGGGCCAATGAACTATCCGACACCCTGTCAAATACCCTGGTAATCAACGGAGATGCCCGCAACATCAACCTGCTTGAAAGCGAAAGCGTCAGTTCCATGGACGCTTTTGTGGCCGTCACCAACAATTCTGAGACAAATATTCTTACCTGCCTGCTGGCTCGACGTTACGGGGTAAAGAAAACCATCGCCCTGGTGGAAAACATTGATTTTATCGACATATCTCAAAGCGTCGGAATTGATACCATCATCAATAAAAAACTGGCCACAGCCAGTTACATTATCCGCTTCACCATGACGGCCGATGTGAACTCCACCAAATGTCTCACCAGTGTAGATGCAGAGGTGTTTGAATTCAATGCTTATGAAGGCTCTCCCATCACGAGAAAACCGATCAAAAAACTGAATTTCCCGAAGAAAGCAATCATTGGCGGTATAATCAGGGACAATGAAGGATACATTGCGCGGGGCGACATGCAGATCCGGGCGGGAGACAAGGTCGTGGTTTTCGCCCTGCCGGAAGCTTTTCACGGAGTGGACAAAATGTTTAAAAATAAGTAAGAGGCGTGCCCGTCAAACAAACGATAAACGGGAGACTGGTCATCAAGTTCACCGGCATGCTGGTGATGTTGCTGGCATTGTTCATGTGGCTTTCCATGGGATGGTCCTGGTATTATAATGAACCCGGTGCAACACGTTCGCTGTTTTACTCCGGTATAATCTCTTTGGCTGCAGGTTTTCTTGCATTCATGCTGACAAGAAAACATGATTTCAAAAATATCGGGAAGAAAGAAGGCTACCTGATCGTAACTTCGATTTACGTAAGTATTTCTTTTTTCGGCTCCCTGCCCTTTTATCTGTCCGGTGCCATCCCCAATTTTTCTGATGCATTTTTTGAATCCACTTCCGGAATTGCCACCACCGGTGCAACCGTACTCACGGACATCGAAGCCCTGCCCAACGGATTGCTGTTCTGGCGAAGCATGACACACTGGCTGGGAGGAATGGGGATCATCGTACTGACACTGGCCATCCTTCCCATTTTGGGAGTGGGTGGCATGCAGCTGTTTGTGGCAGAGGTTCCGGGCACCACACCCAGCAGGCTACACCCGCGCATTACTCAAACAGCCAAAAGATTATGGGGGATTTACGCCGGATTGACCGTCATCCTTACCCTGTTGCTCATGGCTGGTGGGGTAACCTTTTTTCACAGCCTCAACCATGCTTTTTCCACCGTGGCCACAGGTGGGTTTTCCACCCAGAATGACAGCATTGCCGGATACTCACCCTATGTGCAATATGTGATCATTCTGTTCATGATACTCGGAGCCACCAGCTTTTCCCTCCATTATTTTGCGCTTAAAGGACAGTTCGGGAAAATCCTTCATAATGAAGAGTTCCTGTTTTTTCTGAAGATGATCGGGATTTTCACCCTTATTTTTACAGTGAGTCTCTTTGTGATTAACCAGACAGGACTTGAATATACATTCAGGAAAAGTCTTTTCCAGATTGTTTCCATTATTACGACGACCGGTTTTACCACGACAGATTACATGGAATGGGAGGGATTTCTCTGGTTCTTTCTTTTTCTGCTGATGTTCACAGGGGGCTGCATCGGATCCACCGCGGGGGGGCTGAAAATGATCCGGGTGCTGGTGTTGTTTAAAAATACCAGGCTGGAGTTCAGGCGACTGCTGCATCCCATGGCCGTGATCCCGGTGCGGATTAACGGCAAGACCATCCCCCAGGAGATCATCCACAATTTCCTGGCATTCTTTCTTTTGTATATGATATTGTTCATGGCCGGCGCAGCCGCCATGAAACTATTCGGGCTCGACTTTGCTTCAGCCATCGGCGCATCTGCAGCCACTCTGGGAAATATCGGTCCGGCCATTGCCAACGTGGGCCCGGTCAACAGTTACGGTGAAATTCCCGATGCGGCCAAATGGATCCTGAGTTTTTACATGATCCTGGGCAGGCTTGAGATGTTTACCGTGCTATTGCTCTTGTCACCCAGTTTCTACAAAAAGTAAGATTTTGGATAAATCAGGTTCTATCAGGTACAGGCTCATTTTAAAACTGCAGGGGATGCTATTGATGGTACTGGCCGCCGCAATGGGCACCAGCCTTCTCTGGGCACTCCATTATAAGGAGGCCTTTATTATAAAGCCCCTCATTTTCAGCATAGCGATCACTCTGGGTCTGGGGGCCGCTTTCTTCTTTACAAACAGGTCATACAACCATAAAAATTTGTCTGTCAGGGAGGGTTACCTGGTCGTGACTGTTCTGTGGGCTAGCATGTCATTGCTTGGTGCCCTGCCGTTTTACCTGTCTGGTGCCATCCCCATTTTTACAGATGCATTCTTTGAATCCATTTCAGGCTTTACCACCACAGGGGCAAGCATTCTGACTGACATCGAAGCCGTACCCAAAAGCCTCTTATTCTGGCGAAGCATGACCCACTGGCTGGGCGGAATGGGTATTATCGTACTGACACTGGCCATTTTACCAATACTCGGAGTGGGCGGAATGCAGCTTTTTATCGCAGAGTCACCCGGCACCACCGCCAACAAACTGCATCCACACATACGCAATACGGCTCAGCGTCTTTGGGGCATATACCTCATGCTGACCCTGATCCAGACATTTTTGCTCATGCTTGGCGGCATGGACTTGTTTCATGGCTTAAACCATGCATTCAGCACCATGGCCACCGGCGGATTCTCCACACAGAACGACAGCATTGCCGGATACTCACCCTATATCCAGTACGTGATCATCTTCTTCATGATCCTGGCGGGGATCAGCTTCGCCCAGCATTATTTCCTGATCAAGGGGAGGTTTCGTAAAGTGCTGGGAAATGAAGAGCTGCGTTTTTACCTTTTAGTGATCGGATTATTTTCCCTCGTACTGACAGTATCCATATTCATTCTGCATCAGGCGGGATTGGAAAAAGCCTTTCGTGACAGCCTGTTTCAGACCGTTTCCATTGTGACCACCACGGGTTTTGTCACCGCAGATTACCTCCAGTGGAACGGATCATTGTGGTTTATTATTTTTCTGCTGATGTTCACCGGCGGCTGCATCGGATCCACGGGAGGGGGATTAAAAATGATCCGCATCCTGATCCTGATCAAAAACACCCGCCTGGAGCTAAAACGGCTGATGCACCCCATGGCCGTGATCCCGGTCAGGATCGACGGCAAAGCCATCCCCCAGGAGATCATCACCAATTTCCTGGCCTTTTTCCTGCTTTATATCATGCTGTTTTTTGCCGGTGCCACCCTGATGACCGTCTTCGGGCTGGACTTCACTTCGGCCATCGGTGCTTCCATTGCCACCCTCGGCAATATCGGGCCAGCCATCGGCAGTGTCGGACCGGTCGAAAATTATGCGCATATCCCTGCAGGCGGGAAATGGATCCTCAGTTTTTTCATGCTGCTTGGCAGGCTGGAGCTGTTTACGGTACTTCTACTGTTCTCGCCCAGTTTCTGGAAAAAATAAGTCGTATATTTGCTGATCCAAGCTTCCTGCAATATGCTCAGCATCTGCATTCCCATCTTCAATCAGGATGTCGGCAAACTGGCTGCGGAACTACACCGCCAGGCTGCCGGACTTGGCACTCCCGTTGAGATTTTGTTACTGGATGACGGATCAGATGAGCCAACGAAAGAGAAGAACAGAGAGCTGGCATCCTTCCCCCTGGTTAAATATGAAGAGCTTCCGGAAAACATCGGAAGGAGCAGAATACGCAACCAGCTGGCCCGAAAAGCCGCTTTCCCTTTTCTTTTATTCATCGACTGCGATATGGAGGTAAAATCCCGGGAATACCTGCAGCAATATCTCCGTCACATGGAACCCGGAAGGGTGGTTTGTGGCGGGCACCTCTACAAAAAGATGAAGCCGGAGAAAACGCGGCTGCTTCACTGGCTGGCGGGCACCTGCCGTGAGGTAAAACCTGCGGAGAAGCGCAGGCAGCGACCCTATCATTCCTTCATGACTGCCAATTTCATGATTGACAAACAAATGATGGCCCGCATTGGTTTCCGTGAAGACCTCAGTGGTTACGGCCATGAAGATACACTCATGGGGTACGGGCTGAAAAAAGAAGGTATACCGGTGCTACACATCGACAACCCCCTGTATCACAACGGATTGGAACCCGCTTCCGTTTTCCTGGAGAAAACCGCGGAAGGCCTTGAAAACCTGTGGAAGTCATACAAACTGACAGGGAAAGACCCTGTGTACGTAAATATGGTGACCATTCTCCGGACTTATCTGACCCTTAAAAAATGGCGGCTTGCAAGGCTGCTCGGAAAGTTTTCAGGATGGCTGTCCGGACCCGCAGAAAGGCATCTTCAAAGCAGGCACCCAAACCTGCGGGTATTCGACCTGTACAAATTATGTGTGCTTTGCCGCGTGGC
>SKUN01000193.1 GCA_007129945.1 Bacteroidales bacterium | reverse complement strand
TGGATGCGGAAGGTGAAGGCCTTCCCAATACTACGGTGCTGTTGCTGGATGCCGCAGATTCCACCATGGTCAGTTACGCAATGAGTGACCGGGAGGGGCATTTCTCAATCCATCAGGTCAAACGTGACAATTACCTGCTGCGAATCACTTTCGTGGGATTTGCCACCCGGATTCTGCCTGTTGACCCTCCTGTGGGAGAGGTTTTGGACATGGGAGAGATCCTGATGGAGGAGGCTCAAACCGTTTTGGGGGAGGTGACCGTGGAAGGCCAGCGGGTTGCCATGGCTATCCGGGGAGATACCATTGAATATGATGCCCTGGCCTTCGGGGCGCGCCCCAGTGAAGTGGTGGAGGATATGCTGAAGCGGATGCCCGGTATTGAGGTGGATCCTGACGGGACCATCCGCGCCCAGGGTGAACAGGTCAGAAGGGTGTTGGTGGACGGCCGGGAATTCTTCGGGCGGGATCCGCAGATGGCCACCCAGAATCTTCCTGCGGATGCAGTTTCGCGTATTCATGTATTCGACGAACGTTCGGAGCAATCTCAATTCACCGGGATCGATGATGGGGAAAGGGAGCGTACCATGAACCTGGAACTGAAGGAGGACAGGCGACAGGGAATGTTTGGAAATACTTCCCTGGGGTATGGTCCGGATGATCGCTATCAGGGGAGTACCAATGTTAATCGTTTCAATGAGGACGGACAAGTTTCCGTCCTTGGGATGGGAAATAACCTTAACCAGCAGGGATTTTCCATCGCAGACTATATGAATTTCAGTGGCGGCATACAGGGCGTGATGGGGGGTGGTATGCGAATTGGCGGAGCCGGTGGTGCCGGAATACCACTTAATACCACCGGCAGACCCGGGAGTAACGGGATCATGACTTCCCTGGCCGGGGGAGTGAACGCCAATCGTACCTTCAGGGACGATACGGAAATTACCGCGAGTTATTTTTATAACCAGTTGGATCATGATGTAACCCAGGATCTGGAGAGGGAGAACTTTATGCCCGGTGGCAGTTATGATTTCATGCAGCAAAGTTCCCAGGAAAATGAAAACCGGAATCACAGGGCGAACCTGCGTCTGGACCATTCTTTCAGCGATGACAGCAGCGTCTTGCTGACCTTCAGCGGCAGGATGAATGACAGCCGGAGTAACCGGTATAATGACAGCAAAACCTACCGGGTCAATGGCATGTTGCAAAACACCAGCGAGCAGCTGAACATAGCTGACGGGCAAAGCCTGGATATTCAATCCGGGTTATTGTGGCGTCAGCGTTTGTCCAGGCCCGGGCGAACCCTGACAGCGCGCCTTGATCTGTCCGTGAACGGTGGTGATCAGCACATAAGCATGGAGGGGGTCAACCGTTTTTACCAGGAGGCCGTTACGGAGGTGTTGATCCTGCAGGACAATATCCAGGAAAACAGCCAACGTACCGCTTCTGCAAATTTCACCTATACGGAACCACTGCGAAACAGCAGGTTCCTGGAGTTCAACTACCGGTTGACCCATACCCGCAACGAAGCAGACCAGCAGGTATTTGACATTACTGACGGTGATCGGATGCTGAATGAGTTGCTGACCAATATTTACAGCAACACCCATGTGTCTCACCGGGGAGGGATTAACCTGATGGTCAATGGAGAAAGTTACAGTTTGACAGTGGGAGGTTACGCGCAGTCAACATCGCTGGAAGGTGAACAGATACTGCACGATGACCCGTTGCGGGAAGGGTTTTTCCATCTTCTTCCCCTTGCCCGGTTTAATTATGAATTTACTTCCTTCCGGCGGCTCTCGGTTGATTTTCAGGGCAGCGTGCAGGAGCCGCGGATGCAGCAACTCCAGCCCATCGTGGATAACAGGGATCCCCTCAATATCTATGAGGGGAACCCCGATCTGGAGCCCTCCTACCGCAACAGGTTAAACATAAGATTCAACTCATTCAATCCCCTAAACTCCTTTGGCTTTTTTGCTTTTGCCTCTGCAGACTATGTCAGGGATGCCATCACCAACGCAGTTCAGATGGATGATGCCGGTGTGCGGACTGTAATGCCGGTAAATACCGCCAACAATCTGAACCTTACGGCGAATACCAATGTGAATTTCCAGCTGAACCGTTTAAAAAGCCGGGTGATGCTGGGAAGCACACTTACCCGCATGGAAAGCACCAACATACTTAATGCATTGGAGCAGCGGATCACCAATCAAATGATCAACGGCAGCCTGCGTTACAGTTTTCGTCCTGCCGACAGTTTCGAGACCAACTTGTCTGCTTCACTGAACCGGCAGCTTACGGAATATGAGTTCAGTACCCTCGAGCAGGCCTATTTGAACCAGACATACGGGGCAGATCTCAGCTGGCGCTTTCTTGAACATTATCGCCTGGAAGGAGAATTTCGTTATCAGATTTATGAAGGACGTACCAGCGAATTCGACCAGAAAATTCCGATGCTTGAATTCGGCTTTTCCCGGCGTTTTCTCAGAAATAACAGCGGAGAGCTGAAATTGTCGGGATTTAACCTGCTGGATAAGGACCTCGGGGTTTCGCAGCGGGTGGATGCCAACTTTCTTGAGCAACAGGTAACCAATTCTCTTGGCCGGTATTTTCTGCTGAGTTTTACCTATTCACTGAACAGCAGCCTGAATGTATTCGAGGGGGCAGGACGGGGAGGCATGATCAGGATGCACCGGTAAGGATCGGATTGGGATTTCTCAGGATAAATCGTTATATTGCATAATCAAGTCAATGTAACTTCCTGAAAAACCATCCCAATGAAAAATATACGGACTGACACCTTTTTCCTCTTATTGATTGCTTTGTTGATTCTCCCTGCCTGCGCCACCAACCCGGTGACCGGCAAGCGACAATTGATGCTTGTCTCTGAGAGGCGGGAAATTCAGATGGGGGCGGAATATGATCCCCAGATTATTAGTGTGTTCGGGGAGTATGAGAATGAGCCACTGCTTGCATTCATCGAAGAAAAAGGTACTGAAATGGGGAAGATCTCGCACCGGCCGGATCTTGAGTACCATTTCCGTATCCTGGATACCCATGTGGTGAATGCCTTTGCTGTGCCGGGGGGGTATTTATATCTTACCAGGGGGATACTGGCGCATTTTAACAATGAAGCCGAACTGATCGGTGTACTCGGCCACGAAATGGGTCACGTTACAGCCAGGCATTCCGTAAGCAGGCAATCAAAGCAGCAGCTTGCCCAGGTATTGATGGTCGGGGGAATGATTGCTTTTGAGGAATTCCGTGAATATGGGGCCTATGCCATGGCGGGAATGCAGCTCTTATTCCTGAAATACAGCCGCGATGATGAGCGCGAATCCGATGCCCTCGGGGTTGAATATGCCTCAAAAATCGGCTTTGACAGTGAAAGATTCGCGGAATTTTTTACCCTGCTGGAAAGCATGGAAATGGCCAGTGAACAGGCCGGTGTCCCCACCCTGCTCTCCACCCACCCCAACCCCGGCGACCGGCACAACACGGTGACCCGTATGGCCAGGGAGTGGAAAGACAGCCTTGATCGCCCTGACTGGAAAGTAAACAGGAATAGTTATCTTGAAATGATCGACGGCATGGTTTACGGGGAAGATCCCCGCCAGGGCTACGTGGAAGGGAATACATTCTATCACCCTGAGCTGGAATTCTTCTTTTCTTTTCCGGCAAACTGGAGGCTGGAAAACTCCCCCCTGCAGGTAACCATCTCCCCGGAGGACGGAGAGGCCCTGATGATATTCACTTTTGCGGAAGGTCCCTCGCTTGGTGAGGCAGCCCGGAATACCCTACAGCGCCTTAATCTTACCGTGGAGGAAACCTCGGAACGAACCATAAACGGCCTGCCGGTTTTTGTAACGCGTTCCACCCAGGTGTCTCAGAACCAGCAAACCGGAGCAGAACAAACCATTTCAGTTCTGTCTTATTTCTATGATGATGCCGGCACTTATTATGCCTTCCACGGATTGTCCCTTCGGGAACATTTTGATAACTACCGCCGGCGCTTCGAAGAGAGCATGAATGGTTTTGCCAAACTAACCGATCGTGACAAAATTGAGGTTTCTCCCAGGAGGATCAGGATCAGGGAGGTTGCACAGGCCGGAACACTGGCAGATGCGCTTCGCTCCTTTGGTGTCAGGGAGGCAGAAATGCAGGAGTACGCTTTCCTGAATAACATGGGCCTGAATGACAGGGTAGAAGCCGGGGACTTGATCAAAATTGCGTCGGATGCCTCCCGTTAAGGCCGCTTCATCCTAAAAAAATCCGGAATAAGTACATAATTTGTTATATTGCGTGGCGAATCATATTTAATTTACGGGTTTACCCTGGCACAAGCAATCAATCATGTCACTGAAGCAACTGGGTCCTGCATTGAAGATCACCATTATATATCTGGCTGTTGGCTGGATCTGGATTGCTTTTTCCGACTATTTGCTTTTGTTAGTGATTGATGACGTTGTAATCATGCGATTGGCCCAGACTTATAAGGGGTTGTTTTATGTGATGGCCACCGGTATTCTTTTGTTCTTTCTGGTGAAAAAATCACTGAAGAAGCAGTACAGGGCAAGAGAACAATATCTCCGCTCGCTTGAAAAAGCCCTGGAACAGGCCGAAGAAAGCAATCGGCTGAAAACCAATTTTCTCAATAATCTCAGTCATGAGATCCGTACCCCGATGAACAGTATTGTCGGATTTTCGGATCTGCTTGACAATCCGTCGATCGCTGAAAACGACAGGAGGGAATTTATAGGCCAGATACACACCAGCACGCATCATCTCCTGAATAACATAACTGACATTTTGCATATTGCAAGAATTGAATCCGGCCAGGAAACGCTGGCCAGTGAAATCCTAGACTTACACAGTTTGCTGGAAGAGAAAAAACGGGAGTTTTCTGATGATGTGGATGCGGAGAAAGTGGTTTTCGCCTGTAAGTGTGATCTTCCGAAAGAAGCATCCCATGTTTTTGCTGACCGGGAAAAACTGTCCTTCGTGTTGTCTCACCTGATCCGGAATGCCATCCGGTTTACTGAAAACGGCAGCATAGATTGCCTATGCCGGGCTGAGGAAGAAAGGCTGGTTTTCCGGGTCTCTGACACCGGTCCGGGCATTGATCCGGCCCATCACGAATTGATCTTTAAACGGTTCTGGCAGGATGAGGTTGGAAAAGAAAGGGTGCTGAAAGGCCTTGGCCTCGGATTGTCCATCGCCAGAGAATTTGTGGAGTTCATGGGAGGTGAAATTCATGTGGTTTCCGAACCCGGCAACGGATCTGTGTTTACCTTTGCAATTCCTTTTCAGCCTGTTAAAAGACCCAATAAACCTCCTGTTCCTGAAAACTGACATGCATATGGGGCCTCCTGGAAAAATTACCGTTTTGATTGCAGAGGATGAATACAGCAACTTTCTGCTGATGAAAACCATTCTGACTCTGCATAACTTTGAGGTTATCCATGCCCGCAATGGACGGCTTGCGGTAGACCACTGTCTTGCCAACCCAAAGATCAACCTGGTGTTAATGGATATCAAGATGCCGGAAATGAACGGGCTTGAAGCCACGAAACTTATTAAGGAGGAGCGTCCGGACCTTCCGGTAATGGCAGTGACTTCCCATGCCCTGATGGCTGACAGCAAAAGGGCTTTTGATGCGGGCTGTGACGACTACCTTTCCAAGCCATTCAAGGCGGCAGTGCTTCTGGAGAAAATGGATCAGCTCCTGGAAAATGGTGCACAGCCCCGGTAGTTTTACTTTGAGCCCGTCTGTTTCCGGATTTCTTTGGAGAGTCTTGAGAATGATGTTTCCGGTGAAAACTAAAAAAGGCGCTGAATTCAGCGCCTTTTTCCTGGTTGACCGACCAGGATTCGAACCTGGACAGACAGCTCCAAAAACTGTAGTGCTACCGTTACACCATCGGTCAATTCCTTTCGGGTGGCAAAATTAAAAAGATTTTTTTTAAGTGCAATAATTTTCGTGAAAAATCTTGACAGGCATTTATGCAATGGCCACGGGAAAAGGTTGCATGTTAGGGAAGTGCATATTATTAAAACCCTGTTATATCGACCCGTAAGATGTTAAAATTACGCATTTGTGCTGCTTTTTTTCTTATTTTCGCAATCCGCCTGATGGCAAAAAAATGTGTATAAGTCGCTCAAAGACAACTTAATCATGAATCCAATGGATGACATTTTGTATCGAAAGCTGAATAACTACATCGGGTGGGGCTTATTTGCCTTTGCCGCGCTGATGTTTATGATGACCCTGGAACCCACTGTCAGCTTCTGGGATGCCGGAGAGCGAATTGCAGTTTCTTATAAGCTGCAGATCGGTCATCCTCCGGGAGCTCCTTTATATCAGATGCTGGCCAGGGTGTTCTCTATGTTTGCCCTGGGAGAAGTCAGCAGGGTGGCATTCTGGATCAATGCCATGTCGGCGGTTGCCGGCGGCCTCACTGTAATGTTTCTGTTCTGGACCATCACCATACTTGCCCGCAAGCTGATTGATCAGGCCACTGAGATGACAACTGTCAGGGCGATGATGATTTTCGGAGCCGGGCTGATCGGGGCACTGACCCTTACCTTCAGTGATTCTTTCTGGTTTACTGCGGTGGAAGCCGAGGTATACGTGACTTCTGCGTTCCTTACGGCTTTTGTTTTCTGGGCCATTCTTAAATGGGAGGCCCGGGCACATGAAAGGGATGCGCACAAATGGCTTGTTCTCATCTTTTACATTATCGGTCTTTCCATCGGGGTTCACCTGCTCAATCTGCTGGCGATCCCGGCCATCGTATTTGTCTATTATTTCAAGAAATATCATCCCACCACCAAAGGGATCCTTTTTACGGGCCTTGTTGCCGTTGGTCTGCTCTATTTTGTGCAGTCCATTCTCATTCCCGGACTGCTCAATATGGACTGGCAGTTCGAACGGTTTTTCGTCAACACCATCGGGCTTCCCTTTCATAGCGGAACAATCATTTATTTCATTGTGCTGATCGCTGCGCTTGCTTATGCCCTGTATTATACCCAGAAAAAGAAACGGGTGGTGTGGAATACCATTTTTTTGTGCATCACCTTCATCGTGATCGGGTATTCTTCATTTTTCATGTTGGTGATCCGGTCCAATGCCCAGGTGCCCGTCAATGAGAATGCCCCCAAAGACGCCCTGTCTATGAAGGCTTACCTGGGGCGTGAACAATATGGTGACTGGCCCCTTGTACACGGCCCTTATTACAATGCCCCTGTGGTGGATATGGAGGATGGCAGCCCGGTATGGGGGAAAAACCGCGAAACCGGACGGTATGAAATCATCAATCCGCGTGAAGGGCTGGAGCCGGTGTATGATCCGCAGTTTACCACGTTATTCCCGAGGATGCACAGCAGCCGTCAGCAACATGTGAGGGGGTATGAAGACTGGGGCAACGTAAGGGGCAGTCCGGTTACCACAACCCGGCATGACGGAACCACGGAAACCATCAACCGTCCTACATTTGGTGAGAACCTTCGCTTTTTCTTTTCTTACCAGGTGGGGCATATGTACGTTCGTTACCTGATGTGGAATTTCAGTGGCCGCCAGAATGACATTCAGGGGCATGGCAGCCCGGTGGAGGGCAACTGGATCACCGGTATCTCCTTTATCGACAACCTGCGCCTGGGCCCGCAGGACCTTCCAGAGAGTTTGACATCCAACCCCGGCTATAACCGCTATTATATGCTGCCGTTTTTGCTCGGGGTACTCGGCTTTCTTTACCAGCTGAAAAGACGGCCCAATGACACCCTGGTGGTGGGGCTGCTTTTCTTCATGACCGGGCTGGCCATTATCATATACCTGAATCAGACGCCCTTCCAGCCAAGGGAAAGGGATTACTCCTATATCGGATCATTCTATGCTTTCTCCATTTGGGTGGGGCTTGGCGTCCTCGCCCTGGCCGACGGACTGTTCCGTAAGCTGAAAGAAAAGAAGGTGAACCTGGAGGGCAGGAAAGGCCTGGGTGCGGTGGCTGCTGTCACCGCCGTGTGTCTGCTTGTTGTTCCGGTAAATATGGCAAAGGAGAACTGGAGCGATCATGACCGTTCCGGACGTTATACCGCCAGGGATGTGGCTGTCAACTACCTGGAAACCTGTGCCCCCAACGCGATTATCTTTACCAACGGTGACAATGACACTTTCCCGCTCTGGTACGCCCAGGAAGTGGAAGGTGTCAGACCGGACATCAAGGTGGTGAACATGAGCCTGCTCAACACCGACTGGTACATTGACAATATGCTGCGCCGGAAAACCTATGAAGCAGATCCCCTGCCCTTTAGTTTTGAGCCCCGGCAGTATCGTGACGGTACCAGGGATTATATCTATGTGATCGAACGTCTGGAGGGTTATCAGAATGTGCGGCGACTGATGGAGTTTGTCAGGGATGATACCGATCGTACCCGTATCCGTACCGGCCGGGGAATGGAGGACTATATCCCTTCCAACAGATTCAGGCTGCCGGTAGATTCTGCCAAAGTGCTGGAAAACGGGACCGTAGCTCCGGAAGATGCCCACCTGATCGCTGACGCGGTGGAATGGGAACTGCCTGTGCAGGGGCTGAACAAAAACCACATGATGGCCCTGGATTTTCTGGCGGAAAACAACTGGGACAGGCCCGTGTATTTTGCCATTACCACCGGCAGTGAATCATATATGGGCCTGGAGGACTATTTCCAGCTGGAAGGAATGGCCTACCGCCTTGTTCCCATCCGTACCGAAAGTGATCCCAACGAGCCGGGGCGCATCAATACGCGGATATTGTATGATAACCTGATGAATACATTTGTGTGGGGCAACATGGACGATCCTTCCGTTTACCTTGATGAGGACCACCGGCGGATCACCGTCAGTTACCGGAACCTTTTCCAGCGGTTGGCTGGTGCCCTGCTGGATGAAGGGCAGGATGAACGTGCCATAGCAGTGCTCGACCGGGCAATGGAAGTGATGCCCGAGTACAATGTGCCTTATAACTACTTTACATTTCTGATCGCAGAAAACTATTACAGAGCGGGAGCGCACGACAGGGCCAATGAAATAACCCGCCGTATGATTGACCTGCACGAGGAGAATCTGGCCTATTATTTCTCCTTCAGGGGAGGCAGGGCATCTATGGTAGACAGTAAAAAACAGGAAAGCCTTGCCATGATGCAACGGATCACGCATGTTACCGATGAATACGGGCAGGAAGAGCTCGCGGAGCGCTCCGGCCGGTTATTCGACACCTATTACGACAGGTGGGCAGGCGGATTCTAGTCAATGCAGGAAATGATCACCCGGCACCAGCCTAAAGTGCTAAAATACAGGGTGATTTTTTCTTTTGAAATAAATTGTGTACCTTTGCATGGCAAAATTGATGTTTGCGGGAAAGGAAGGGGGCAGAAAGTCCCCTTCTTTATTGGGGTACACAGCTATGATAAATGAAGCAAATATTGCCGGAATTGCCAATGATTTCCTGGAAGGAAGTGATCAGTTCCTGGTGGCGGTTAAAGTAACACCACAGAACAAGATCATGGTCTTTATTGATGGAGATTCTGGTGTGAGTATTGCTGATTGCATACGACTGAGCAGGCACATTGAGTCCCTGCTGGACAGGGATGTGGCGGATTTTGAGCTGGATGTTTCTTCAGTAGGGGTTGGTCATCCGCTTCAGATGACGCGTCAGTACCGTAACAACATTGGTCGTCGCCTGGCAGTGAAAGACCCGGAGGGGGAGAAGATCACCGGCAAGCTGGTTGATGTGGACGAAAATGGTGTGACCCTTGAAAAGGATAAGCCCCGCAAGGGTAAAAAGAATCAGAAAGAACCCGAAACCGATGCCGGCAATACCGTATATGTTCCGTTTGAACAGATACACGAGGCCAGGGTGCAGGTATCTTTTAAATAAGGCAAACGGCCCGGATGAGGGCGTATTAAAGTGATTATTCTAAACAGTTAGTAAAAAATGGAAACAATTAACCTGGTTGAGTCGTTTTCGGAATTTAAAGAATTCAAAAACATTGACCGCTCTACCATGATGCTGATCCTTGAGGATGTGTTCGGAAGCATGCTTGAGAAAAAATTCGGATCGGCTGACAATTTTGACATCATTGTGAATATCGACAAAGGAGACCTTGAGGTATGGCACAACAGGATGATTGTGGAAGACGGACAGGTGGAGGATGAGAATTCTCAAATCGCTTATTCGGAGGCCATTAAAATTGAACCGGACTTTGAGATCGGTGAGGAAGTTTCTGAACCGGTTAAAATGGGTGACTTCGGGCGGCGAGAGATTCTGGCTATCAGGCAAAACCTGGCTTCCAAGATCCTTGAGCTGGAAAAAGACAGTGTGTACAAGAAATACCAAAACTCCATTGGTGACCTGATCACTGCAGAAGTTTACCAGGTCTGGAAGAAGGAGATCCTGACCCTTGATGACGAAGATATCGAACTGATTCTGCCCAAAACAGAGCAGATTCCCTCAGATTTTTACCGCAAGGGAGATACCCTGCGGGCAGTAGTGTCGAGGGTGGAAATTAAAAATAACAACCCGCTGATCATTATCAGCCGCACGTCACCGATCTTTCTTGAGCGCCTCTTTGAGCAGGAGGTGCCTGAGGTATATGACGGACTGATCACCATTAAAAAAATTGTCAGGGTACCCGGTGAACGTGCCAAAGTTGCGGTGGAGTCTTACGATGACCGTATTGATCCGGTCGGTGCCTGTGTCGGGATGAAGGGATCAAGGATCCACGGCATTGTCAGGGAGCTCAGGAATGAGAATATTGACGTAATCAATTATACAACCAATCCGAACCTTTATATTTCCAGGGCGTTAAGTCCGGCTAAAATTACATCCATTACCATTGACGAAGAAAACAAGCGTGCTGAAGTTTATCTGAAACCGGACCAGGTTTCGCTGGCCATCGGTAAAGGAGGCTTTAATATCAAGCTTGCCGGCCAGCTGACAGGGTATGAAATTGATGTATACAGGGAAACAGAGATCGACGGAGAAGACGTTGATATTAACGAGTTTGGCGATGAAATTGAAGGCTGGATCCTTGAGGAGCTGAAAAGGATCGGATGTGATACAGCCAAGAGTGTGTTAAACCTTACGGTGGATGATCTGGTAAACAGAACAGATCTGGAGCAGGAAACCGTGGAAGAGGTGATGCGAATATTAAAAGCAGAGTTTGAATAAAATACCATAAATTTGCAGCGGTTTTACCGGCTCCGTAAAACGATTGATAACAGAAATCTGTATATGACTGAAGGGACCAAAACACGAAGACTTAGTAAAGTAGCCAGGGAGTTTAATGTCGGGCTTACCACCATTGTGGATTTTCTCAGTAAGAAGGGGATCACAGTGAACAATAACCCGAATGCCAAAATCCCCCAGGAAGCTTATGAGCTTTTATTTCAGGAGTTTCAAAGTGAAAAGACCCTGAAGGAGGCTACCCGTAAAGCCGGTTTGAATATATTGAAGCGGGAAAGTATCTCCATTGATAAGGATGAAAAAGCGGCCAAAGAGGAAAAAGGGGAGCCGCAGGAGGAAGATGACACCGGAGATGAATTGATGATCAAGGGGATGGAGGACACTCCCGGGGAGAAGAAGGAGAAAGCTGAAGAAACACCGGGTGAGTCTGAAAAAGAGGAAAAAGAGGCTGAAGAAACACCGGACAGAAAAGAAGGAGAAGAGGAGTCCAGGGCCACTGGTCCCAAGGTACTTGGAAAACTCGATCCGGAAGAGCTGAAAGGAAAGCCAAAACAGAAAGAAGAGCAAGCCCCTGAACAGGAAGGAGAACACGTATCGGATACCCCCGAAAAAGACAATAAGGAGGCGAAGGAGGAGGAACCTCCGGCAGCAGCGGAAAAAGATGATTCCCCTGCTGAAAAAGAGCCTGCTGATGAAACGGCAGAGGAAGATCCGGAGAAAGATGCCACTGAAGGTGCTGATGCTGCTGATGATGAAGGTGTCAGTGAGGAAGGGGACAAAGGGCTGAAGGTCGTGGGAAAGATCGACCTGGAAGAAAAGAAGCCGTCCAAAAAGAAAAAAACACCAGACAAGAAAGCAGCTAAGAAGGCAGATAAGAAAGCGGAGGAGAAAGCAGCAGAGACCCCGGAAGAAAAGGCTCCGGAGCCGGAGTTAAAGGCTGAAGACAAGAAAGCCATTGAGCAACCTGCGGAACCCTCAAGGGATCATTATCAGACCAAGTTCAAAAAACTGGAAGGACCTACGATCCTTGGCAAAATGGACCTTCCCGAAAAGAAAGAAGCCGAAAAGAAACCTGTGGCTTCTTCCTCTGACCCCGGAAAGGCCAAGAAGCGGAAACGCAAGCGGATCAAAAGGGATAAACCCGCAGAAACGCCGGCTGCCAACCAGCAGGATAAAAGAGGACGTCAGGATACGCAGAAAGCACGGAAGAAAGGAAAGGCACAGCCCAAACCCGAGGTCACAGAAGAGGAGATCTCACGTCAGATCCGTGAAACACTGGCGAATCTCAGTGGAAGCGGCAAGTCCAAGGCGGCGAAGTATCGCCGCATGAAACGCGATGTCCAGCAGCAGCAGAAAGAGAAGGAGCAGCAACAGGAGGCCTCCGGAGACAAAACACTTGAGGTAACGGAATTTATTTCCGCTGCCGAGCTGGCGAGCCTGATGGATATTTCTGTCAATGAAGTGATTTCAACCTGTATGTCGCTCGGGTTGTTTGTGTCAATCAATCAGCGACTGGATGCCGAAACCATTACCATTGTGGCAGATGAGTTCGGATATGATGTGAGTTTCGTCAGTGCTGATTCACAGGAGGCCATTGAGGAGGAAGAGGATGATCCGGCCGATTTGCGTGATCGTGCCCCCATCGTTACGGTGATGGGTCACGTGGACCACGGTAAGACCTCCCTGCTTGACCATATCCGTCATGCCAACGTAATTGCAGGAGAGGCAGGAGGTATTACCCAGCATATCGGGGCCTATGCCGTTGAACTTGATAACGGGAAAAGGATTACTTTCCTTGATACTCCCGGTCATGAGGCTTTCACCGCTATGCGGGCCAGGGGGGCAAAGGTCACTGATGTGGCCATTATTGTGGTGGCTGCGGATGACAGCGTAATGCCCCAGACCGTAGAGGCCATCAACCACGCCCAGGCTGCCGGTGTTCCCATTGTGATTGCCATCAACAAGATTGATAAGGAAAATGCCAACCCTGAGAAAGTCAAGGAAGAGCTTGCAAATATGAATATCCTGGTAGAAGACTGGGGCGGAAAATTCCAAAGTCAGGAGATCTCTGCAAAGGAAGGAGTGAATACGGAAAGTCTCCTGGAAAAGGTATTGCTCGAGGCTGAAATGCTTGAGCTGAAGGCCAATCCGGAGAGAAAGGCTTCAGGAACTGTTATTGAATCTTCACTCGACCGGGGTCGTGGCTATGTGTCAACGATATTGATACAGAACGGTACACTGCAAATTGGTGACCTCGTGGTTGCCGGTACCACACATGGTAAGGTAAAGGCCATGTTCAACGAAAGGGGCCACCGGATCGGTGAGGCCGGCCCGGCAACTCCGGTTTTGATTCTTGGACTTGACGGGGCTCCGCAGGCGGGTGATACTTTCAATGTGATGGAAACTGAGAGTGAGGCCAAAAATATCACCAATAAGCGTCAGCAGCTGATCCGCGAGCAGGGATTGCGTACGCAGAAACATATTACGCTGGACGAGATCGGCAGGAGAATTGCCATCGGAGACTTCAAAGAGCTGAATGTGATCGTGAAAGGTGACGTGGACGGTTCCGTGGAGGCGCTCAGCGATTCCATCCTAAAACTGTCAACAGACGAGATCCAGGTCAATATCATCCACAAGGCAGTCGGACAGATCACTGAAGGTGACGTCCTGCTGGCCTCTGCTTCAAATGCCATTATTATCGGGTTCCAGGTCCGGCCGTCTATGACCGCCAGGAAACTTGCAGAACAGGAACAGATCGATATTCGTCTCTACAGTGTGATCTACAATGCCACCAATGAGCTCAAATCGGCCATTGAGGGCATGCTTTCACCGGAGATCGAAGAAAAAGTGATCGCCAACCTGGAAGTCCGGGATGTGTTCAAAATCACAAAGGTAGGTACTGTAGCCGGTTGTATGGTGATGGACGGGAAAATTCACCGGAATTCTGATATTCGCCTGATCCGCGACGGCATTGTGGTGTATACCGGCAAACTGGGATCACTGAAGCGCTTTAAGGATGATGTGAAAGAAGTGTCTTCCGGGTATGAGTGCGGGTTGAATATTGATCGCTTTAATGACATTAAGGTAGGCGATATTATCGAAGCATTTGAGACGGTCGAAATTGCACGAAAACTTGAATAGCCATGATCAATCTGTCGGTCAAACACGGGCATGTGCTGCCATTTGTATCTCAGGATGAGATCCGGATATTTGAAAGAGAGATCAAACTTCACAGGGATCATATTTATAACAAAAGCGGAAAGGGAAGTGAATTCCTTGGGTGGGTCGATCTGCCGGAAAATACCGGGGCTGATCTGCTTGAGCGCATTGAGTCTGATGCCCGGCGTATCAGGGAGCAATCTGATGCAGTTGTGGTGGTTGGGATAGGAGGTTCGTACCTTGGATCCCGTGCAGTGATCGAAGCTCTTTCCGGTTCTTTTCCGGGCGGGAACGGCACGGGCCATCCGGAAATTGCTTATGCAGGACACCATCTGGATGAAGACTACCTGCATGAACTGCTCCGTTGGCTGGACAACCGGACTTATTCCATCATTGTTATTTCAAAATCAGGAACCACGACCGAACCGGCCATCGCCTTCAGGTTGCTGAGGCGGCACCTGGAGAAAAAAGCCGGTAAAAAGGAAGCTGCCCGCCGGATTTTTGCCATTACGGATGCATCAAAGGGGGCACTGAAAAAACTTGCTGATTCTCAAGGGTATGCTACCTACACCATTCCCGATGATGTGGGGGGCAGGTATTCGGTGCTGACCCCTGTGGGGTTGCTGCCCATTGCGGTAGCCGGTTTTGATATCAGGGAACTGATGGAAGGTGCAAGGCGGATGGCCGTTCATTTGCGGAAAAATGAGACCCTGGCCGATAATCCCGCCGCGCTTTATGCCGTGATCAGAAATGTACTGCTGAACAAGGGGATGTCTACGGAAATTATGGCATCCTATAATCCGGCCATGCAATACATGATCGAATGGTGGAAACAGTTGTTCGGGGAGAGTGAAGGGAAGGAAGGTAAGGGGATTTTCCCTGCCGGCGTTGTTTTTACCACCGACCTGCATTCCATGGGGCAGTACATCCAGGAAGGGCAAAGGCATCTGTTCGAGACCGTTCTGACCATAGGAGAATCAAAGC
>SKUN01000187.1 GCA_007129945.1 Bacteroidales bacterium | reverse complement strand
GTTACCTCCAAATCTACCGTACAGGAAATGGCCAGGGAATACCGGAAAGATCCCAACTTCAAAGATCTCCAGGTATTGCTGGTAAAAAACATCACCGACGGCACCGCAGGGATCGACTACATGGACGAAAAAGGCAACAGCCATTGGTTCAATGTAAACGGTTTCATCAAAAAGCCCGTTGACGCCAAAAAGATTCTTGAAGAAGTTGAGAAACATATAAAATAACCCCCTGACATTGCGCCAGTATAAGGACGGGTATCCGTACCTTATATTGGCGCTTTTTTGTTTATTAGGGCGACCTCCGTAAATCGTAAACAAGGCAGTTAAATGACTGCCCCGGGCAAAGCCGGAACATTCCCCCGGCCTCACGAGGGAAAATTGGAGCAAAAAGGAAGCATGAAGATCAGATTCAGATTGCCTTTGAAGTTACGACTGTTCCTTCCGCTGACATTGATCATTGTCACGGTCATCACCCTTGTGACCCTTTGGTTTGTAAGAAGTTCCATCTCCACTTTCAATCAGCAGCTGGAGACCACCCTGCAGCTTGAGGTAAAGACCATCTCCAAGATGTTTGAGCGAGAGCGTGTGCTCAAGCTGGAAAATGTGGAATCCAACCTGCGGGTAGCCAATAACCAGTTTTACGACTCCCCTTTGCAGATCCTTGAAGAATCCGTCACCGCAGAAGTTGAAAACCAGGACACCGGTGAAAAACACATGGCCACGCTGAACCAATGGGTTCACGACGGCCACCTGCTGCATGAAAGCCATGCATTCGTGGACGGGCTGGCAGACCTCATCGGCGGCACGGTGACCATTTTCCAGCAAGTTGACAGCGGGTTTGTCCGGATCTCCACCAATGTCAGGCTAACCGACGGAAAGCGTGCCACCAACACCTACATCCCCAATGACTCACCGGTGGGGGAATCCATCATTAAAGGCGAGACCTATTTCGGCCGTGCCGTTGTGGTGGATGAATGGTACATGACCGCTTATGATCCCATCATCATGGATGAGGAAGTGATCGGGATGCTTTATGTCGGCGACAGGGAAAAAGACATGGAAGAGCTCAACCGGATACTGCAGGAGTTGCGGATCGGTGAAAGCGGCTACCCCTTTGTGGTTGACAAAACCGGGCAGATCCTGATCCACCCGTCAATGGAGGGAGAAGACTGGTCAGATACCGACCCCTTCGATCAGATGCTCAATCAAACCGAAGGCACTTTCCATTACCAAAAAAACGGACAGCAACGCACCCTCGCCTTCAGCTATTTTGAACCCTTTGAGCTCTACATTGCCGCCTCCATAATTAAAGATGCAGAAAACAGGGACATTGTCCGGGGAGCCATCCGCGGTGCAAGCGTGGTCGCCCTGCTGGCCATCATCTTTCTGCTGGCCTTTATTTACCGCTTTACCACAGACAGAATTTACAGTTACTTTACAGCCCTGAAAGAGTCGGAAGAAAAGCTGGCCTCTGCCCAGTCAGCCCTGAAACAGTCGCAAAAACTCGCCAGCATGGGTCAAATCGCCGCCGGCATTGCCCATGAGCTGAATAACCCCCTGGGAGTGATCACCATGTACAGCAATATTGTACTGGATGAACTGGAAAAAGACGACCCCAAAAGGGAAGATATGCAATTGATCGTCCAGCAGGTGGATCGCTGCAAAAACATTGTGGGCGGATTGCTGAACTTCGCCAGGAAAAACAAGGTGAAAGCCGACGAGGTAGACATCATCGATTTCCTCGAAAAAAGCCTGAAATCAGTGGTGGTTCCGGAGAAAGTAGCAACCAACATTGAAGAAGACCTGGCCGATCGCCGGGTAATGGTCGACACCGAACAAATGGTACAGGTCTTTACCAACCTGGCCAAAAATGCCGTGGATGCCATGCCTGACGGGGGAACCCTCACCATCAGCGTGAAGGGAGATGAGGAAAACGTATACATCGAATTCAGTGACGAGGGCACAGGCATTCCGGAAGAGCATATGGAAAAGCTCTTCACCCCTTTCTTTACCACCAAAAAGGCGGGCAAAGGAACCGGGCTGGGGCTTTCCCTGGTATACGGCATCGTCAAAATGCACCAGGGCAAAATCCAGGCAGCGTCCAATACCGATCCTGAAAAAGGTCCTACGGGGACCACATTTAAAATCAAACTGCCGCGTGAGCCAAAATAAATTTCAACGGCCTAACTCAAAAAATACAGCAAGATGAGCAAACTGAAATTGATGATTGTAGATGACGAAGAAGGGATCCGGTCAGGCGCCCGCAGGGTACTGAGCAACTTCTCGGTTGGTTACCCCTTTATGGATGAAGATTTTACGTTTGAGATTCTTGAAGCCGAAACCGGCGAAAAGGCCATCGAAATGATCGACTCCATGCATATCGACATCATCCTGCTGGACAATAAACTGCCTGGGATCGACGGCATTGAGGTGCTGGAGTACATCAAGAAAAAGGATTACGACATTGCCGTGATGATGATCACCGCCTATGCCTCCTTTGACCTGGCCATCAAAGCCACCAATTACGGGGCCTACAATTTCGTCCCCAAGCCTTTCAAGCCACAGGAGCTTAAGACCTCGGTGGAAAACATCACAAAAAACCTTTACCTGAAACGTATGACCCGCACCATGAAAGATGCGGGCGAAAAGCAAAGGTTCCAGTTTCTCTCCGTGCTGTCGCACGAGCTGAAATCACCCATCAACGCCATCGAAGGCTACCTGAAGCTGATGCAGGACAAGCAGGCGGGCGAAGAAATCGACAATTACCGGGAAATGATTGACCGGTCGCTGGAGCGGATCAAGGGGATGCGGTCGCTGATCTCCGACCTGCTCGACCTCACCCGGATGGAGTCGGGAGAAAAGACCCGAAATTTGCGCAAGTTGGACATCGTGGAGATCGCCAAGTCTGTCATTGACTCCTTTGAGCCCATGGCCATGCAGAAAAACATCCGCATGGAGCTCGACGGCGATGATAACATCTATATGAATGCCGACAAAAACGAAATTGAGATCATCCTGAATAACCTGGTTTCCAATGCCGTGAAATACAACAAAGAAGACGGAAAAGTCTTCATCACCATGAAACAAACCGAAGACCAGGTGGTGGTTGAGGTGGAAGACACCGGCATCGGCATGAAGGAAGAAGACCTGAAACTGCTCTTCCAGGACTTCGTACGGATCAAAAACACCCAAACCAAATTCATCCCCGGCAGCGGCCTGGGGCTTTCCATCGCCAGAAAAATGGTAGACCTTTACAAAGGCGACATTGAAGTGGAAAGCGAACCGGAAAAGGGCAGTAAGTTTACAGTAACCTTCCCATTATAAGCACATTACGCCTCCCCTCATTCTTACACAGCCAGGCCGGATTCCTTACAGAAAAATAAGGAATCGCCTGGCTGTATTTATCTGATTGCCTACAACTTAGTGCGTTTTATTCGTCTATCTTTACCTGCTATCAGTAGACTTATTTGCCCTCCCGGACAAATAGAATATTGACGGGCGCATATGTGTTCAATACAAATATTTACCTGACAGTCTCTATTTAAGCATCAGCAACCCCTGTTAACACACAGTACGGAATCTCTGAATGTGGCCGAAACAGATATGTCTGTTTCAGGACAATGAAAGTTATACCTCAAAAAATAGCAACCAAAATCACATGGCATGGAAACTTTTACTCTTTTAAACGACATGAATGATGCCAGCCAGCCTCCAGACCAGGAAGCCACAGCGGCATACGCAAAAACCCGCCCCGGAACTCCCGGCGCGACGGGTATGATCAAACATGCCACACAGCGAAGCCTGTTGCTGGTGGGAATGCTTCTTTTACTGCTTTTCGGCGCAAGCGGGGCAGTTTGGGGGCAGGCGACTGTGGAAACCGACAAAGACGACTATGCTCCGGGGGAGTGGGTTCACATTACCGGATCAGGATGGTACCCCAATGAATACGTAGAACTGACCATTATCCAGGTCGGACCCTTTGACCCGGGTTATGAGCACGGTTCGTGGGATACCCAGGCAGATGCCAATGGAAATATTGGCACTGACTGGTTGGTGACCATGGAAGAACTGGGAACCGAGCTTCGGCTCGAAGCCCGCGGAACCGAATCCGGGTATTATGCGGAGACGTTTTTTACGGATGCACCAAACCTAACATCTTTAACTCCTGATTCAGGTTCAACTTTAGGAGGCTACACAATTGATGTGGGAGGAAATGGCTTTTCCGATAGGGCAACTTCAATTACTGTGAACTTTGGAGAAATATCTGTGCCTGCAAATAGGCAAAGTAACACCCTTCTTCAACCAACCGTTCCAATCCATACTGCAGGTGCCGTTGATGTTACTGTTACGGTTGTTGGAGGCCCTCCGGGGAACCAGGGTACGTCTGACCCAATGACCTTTACTTTCGTAAAGGCAGAACAGATCATTACTTTTAATGAAATTGCAGAT
>SKUN01000155.1 GCA_007129945.1 Bacteroidales bacterium | reverse complement strand
GGATATTTGCAGCCTTGTTAAAATCTATATTTAATTATCATTAAACTTTTTATCAATGCCAGCAAAAATAAGACTACAGAGAAAAGGTAAAAAGGGACAACCTTTTTATCACCTGGTAGTTGCGGATGGTCGTGCACCCCGAGACGGAAAATTCATTGAGAGACTTGGCAGTTATAATCCCATGACCCACCCGGCTACTATTGATATTGATTTTGACCGTGCACTGCACTGGGTACAGGTGGGTGCGCAACCTACAGATACTGCACGCAGTATTTTGTCGGTCAAAGGTGTGATGCTGAAACATCATTTACTGAAAGGAGTTACTAAAGGAGCTCTGACAGAAGATCAGGCAGAGGAAAAATTTCAGGCCTGGGTAGAAGAGAAAGAAGAGAAACGGGAGCAGGTTCGTAAAGAAACTGAACTTACCAAGAAAGAGAAGGCCAAAAAACGGAAAGAGGAAGAGAAAAAGATCAGCGATGAGCGGGCGGAAGAGTTGGCAAAGAAACTGGCCAAAGAGAACCTGAAAGCTGAAGAAGAGGCCAAAGAAGAAACCACTGAGGAAGCCGTTGCAGAAGAAACTGCAGAGGAAACGCCGGAAAAAGCCGAAGAAGCTCCTGAAAAAGCCGAAAAGGCTCCGGAAAAGGCCGAAGAGGCTCCGGAAAAAGAGGAAGCTAAAAACAAGGAAGAAGAAGCAGAAGCACCCAAGGCCGAAGAGAAAAAAGAAGATGAGGCCAAAAAAGATGAAAACAAGTAATTGTTATTATCTGGGTTATATTTCTAAAACAGTTGGTTACGAGGGGTCATTGATCGCATTTCTGGATGTGGATGACCCCTCGTCCTATCGTAAGCTGGAGTCGGTTTTCATCATGATGGATGGGAAACTGGTTCCTTTTTTTGTGGAACATATTTCTGTGCGCGCTCCCAAAGGAGAGGTCGTAATCCGTTTTGAGGACATTGACAGTATCGGGAAAGCCCGCCATCTTTGTAAACGCGACATATACCTTCCGCTTTCCCGGCTTCCTGAGTTACCTGCCGAGGCATTCTATTTTCACGACCTGGTCGGCTATGAGGCCTATGATGATGAAGACTGCCTTCTGGGTGTAATAAAAGAGTTTCTTGACTACCCGGGAAATCCCCTTTTTTCAATCAGAAAAAACGAACAGGAAGAGATTCTTTTCCCTGTGGCGGATGAATTTATCCGCCATATAGACCACGGGGGACGCAAGGTTTTTCTGCATCCCCCGGAGGGCTTACTGGACCTGAACCGGTAAATCAGGCATTAATACACAGGTCCCGGACTCCAAAAAGATCCGGGGTCAGACTTTGAGCTCTTCCCCTTCTGACTTGGCAATAATTACCGCCCCGCATGTATCACTCCAAACGTTCACGGCTGTTCTGAACATATCCAGGATACGCTCAACGGCAAGGATCAGTCCCACACCTTCCAGCGGAAGGCCAAGTACCGACAATATAATTGTAATAACCACCAGACCTGCCATTGGAATTCCTGCAGCTCCGATGGACGCCAGCAATGCCGTCATGACAACAATAACCTGCTGAATAAGGCTGAGGTCAATGCCATAAGCCTGGGCAATAAACAAAACGGATACACACTCGTAAAGAGCCGTCCCGTTCATGTTTACAGTAGCGCCTAGCGGCAGCACAAAACTGGTGACCTTCTTTGATACACCGCTTTTTTGCTCTACGGCCTCCATTGCCAGGGGAAGGGTGGCACTGCTGCTTGAAGTGGTAAAAGCTGTCAGCAGAGGTACAGACATGGCCTTAATGTGCAGCCGGGGATTGACGCGTCCGAGATATTTGAGCAACAAGGGTAAAACAACGAAAGAATGGAAAAGCAATGCAAGAATAACAGCCAGCATATATACCCCCATCCGGCTGAATATATTGATCAGATCGTGCGCCTGTTCTGCCACGATACCAGACACAATACCAAAAATACCTAATGGGGCAAAGCGGATGATAAACATGGTGATGCGCATCATCACCTCGAATATCCCGTTAAAGCCCTTTTCCAGCGGCTCCTTGTAGCGTGGGGCAATTTGTGTGGCAAAGAAGCCGAAGAGGATGGCAAAGAAAATTATTGATAACATGTCGGTCTCTGCCAGCGCCTGAAAAATATTGGTGGGGATGATATTCATCAGGGTATCCCCGAACGTGGAGGCACCTGCCTCCATTTCCACCGCATCAGCGGTAAGACCCAGATCTGCCCCCACCCCAGGCTTGAATATATTTACCACAGTAAGCCCGATTACCGCAGCAATCAAACTGGTGGCCAGGTAGTAACCAAAAGTTTTGGCACTCATTCGTCCCAGATTCTGGGCACTTCCCAGACCGAGAACCCCGGAAACTATTGATGCGAAGATCAGGGGGGCGATGATCATCTGAAGGGCCCGCAAGAACAGGTCGCCCATCCAGGTAACATATTCAACCTGTTCTGTAAAAAAGTAACCGAACAGTACACTCAGGATCAGTGCGGCTAAAATCTGCCAGTGAAGTGCAATTTTTTTCATCCAGACAAATGTTACGAATTAGTATTGATTAGCGTTAGGAGCCGCAATAATACAAAACTCCGTTCAGAAATACCAAAAATATTTACCGGAGAGGCTGGTCTTGCTGAAACACTGGCAGTTGATGATCCGGGCAAAATGCCATTTTGTCTGAAAAAAGGGCTTATCAGGGATTGGTGTAGCTTTTGATTACATCTGGATAAAAGCTAATATTTTTTTAATAAATGAAATCATACATATGAACTTTGACCAGTTAACCATTAAATCACAGGAAGCCATACAGAAAGCGCAGGAAGTGGCTGCAGGCTACCAGCATCAGGCCATTGAGAACGGACATCTCCTAAAAGGAATTTTGATGGTGGATGAAAATGTGGCACCCTACCTGCTGCGGAAGAACAGTATACGTCTTACCACCCTGCAGCAGGCCCTTGACAGAATCATTGGCCGTTATCCGAAAGTTGCCGGGGGAGAACCCTATCTTGCCCGTTCAGGAAAGCACACATTGCAGACCGCCATGGGAAAAGCCAAAGACATGGGAGATGAATTCGTCTCTGTTGAACATATGCTGCTGGGACTCATTTCAGGATCTGATGATGTGTCTCAGCTCTTAAAAGACAGCGGCCTGACCGAAAAGAGCCTGAAAGAAGCCATTAAAGATCTCAGGCAGGGCTCAAAGGTGGACAGCCAGTCGGCTGAAGAGCGCTTCAATGCATTGAGCAAATATGCCAATAATCTGAACGATATGGCCGCTTCGGGGAAACTTGATCCGGTGATCGGCCGTGACGAGGAAATCCGGAGAATATTGCAGATATTATCAAGGCGCACAAAAAACAACCCGATCCTGCTGGGTGACCCCGGGGTCGGGAAAACAGCCATTGCAGAAGGCCTGGCACATCGCATCATCAACGGGGATGTGCCGGAAAACCTGAAAAGCAAAAAAATTTTCTCTCTCGATATGGGCTCTCTCATTGCAGGAGCCAAGTACAAAGGAGAGTTTGAAGAGCGAATCAAGGCAGTTATAAAAGAGGTAGTTGCTTCCGATGGCGAATACGTGCTTTTCATAGACGAGATCCATACCCTGGTTGGTGCAGGGGCGGCAGGAGAAGGAGCCATGGATGCGGCAAACATTCTGAAACCTGCACTGGCAAGGGGTGAATTGAGGGCCATTGGTGCCACCACCCTGAAGGAATATCAACGGTATTTTGAAAAAGACAAAGCACTGGAAAGACGCTTTCAGACAGTGATGGTGGATGAGCCATCAAAACCTGATGCCATCAGCATACTCAGGGGTTTGAAGGAAAGGTACGAAACCCACCACCAGGTCAGGATTATGGACGAAGCCATCATTTCAGCCGTAGACCTTTCCCATCGTTACATCACCGACCGTTTCCTTCCAGACAAGGCCATTGACCTTATTGATGAAGCAGCCTCCAAGTTGCGGCTGGAAATGAATTCGGTTCCGGAGGAACTGGACGAGGCAGATCGCAGGATCCGGCAGCTGGAGATCGAAAGAGAGGCTATTAAACGGGAAAAGGATGAGGCCAAACTGAAAATACTGAATGAGGAGCTTGCCAACTTACAGGAGGAAAGAAACAAGATCAAGTCCAGATGGGAAAGCGAAAAAGCTGTGGTGGACGAAATCCAGGAAAACAAAGCAGCCATTGAAAAGTATCGTTTTGAGGCAGAACAGGCAGAGCGCAGCGGTGATTTCGGCAAAGTCGCCGAGATCCGCTATGGACGGATCAAGGAAGCTGAAGAACAATTGCAGAAGCTGCATCAGAAACTACAGGAAATGCAGGCAGAAGCAGCCCTGATCAAGGAGGAGGTCACCGCAGAGGATATTGCGGATGTGGTCTCCAGGTGGACAGGAATTCCTGTCAGCCGCATGCTGCAAAGCGAAAGAGAAAAGCTGCTGAAACTTGAGGATGAGTTACACAAGCGGGTAGTCGGACAGGATGAAGCCATTACTGCGGTTTCGGATGCCATCCGGCGCAGCCGGGCAGGGCTTCAGGATCCGAAAAGACCCGTGGGGTCATTCATTTTTCTGGGAACCACGGGTGTCGGTAAAACTGAGCTGGCCAGGGCGCTGGCTTCCTTCCTTTTCAATGACGAAAATGCCATGGTGAGAATAGACATGTCTGAGTATCAGGAAAGACATGCTGTCAGTCGTCTGATCGGAGCGCCTCCGGGATATGTAGGTTACGAAGAAAGCGGCCAGCTCACCGAATCCGTACGCAGGAAACCCTATTCGGTTGTCCTGCTGGACGAGATTGAAAAAGCCCACGCCGACGTATTCAATATTTTGCTCCAGGTACTGGAAGACGGCAGGCTGACCGACAATAAAGGCCGTACAGCCGACTTTAAAAACACCATTATCATCATGACTTCCAACATCGGTTCAAACCTGATACAGGAGCGGATGGCGCAATTGAGTGATGAAAACCGGGAGGAGGTGATCAAAGATACCAAGGGACAGGTCATGTCATTGCTGAAGAAAAGCATACGACCCGAGTTTCTGAACCGTATTGATGAAATCATCATGTTCAACCCCCTCACCAGGGAAGAGATTAAGGACATTGTCCGGCTGCAGCTGGAATACATGCATGGCCTTGTGGCGGATAAAAACCTGGACATTGAGGTCAGTGAATCAGCCATTGAATGGATCGCGGCTGCCGGTTTTGATCCCCAGTTCGGCGCCCGCCCGCTGAAACGTGTGATACAACGAAGTATACTGAATAAATTGTCTGTTGAGATGCTGGCAGGTCGCGTACCTGCTGAATCGACTGTCCTGGTTGATAAAGAGGGTGACGAACTCAGTTTCAAAGTTCGTCAAAAATAGTACTTTTGTTAAAAATTAAAGCTTTTGAACTTTCCTCTCTTCATAGCCGGCAGAATTGGCGGATCCGGAAACGGAAAGGGTTTCACCTCACTGATCAGGAAGATTGCGATTTTGAGCATTTCCCTGGGTCTGGCGGTGATGATCATCTCCATGGCCGTAGTAACCGGGTTCCAGGAAGAGATCCGCGATAAGGTGATCGGATTCGGGGCGCACATACAGATCACCAATTACGACTTCAACATATCCTATGAGCCTCAGCCCGTCAGTTCGCAACAGGATTTTTTACCTGATATCAGCAACCTTGACGGGGTGAGGCATGTACAGGTATTCGCCACCAAACCGGGGATCATCAAAACAGACGATGACATTCACGGGGTGATCTTTAAAGGAACAGGCCCCGATTTTGAGTGGGATTTTTTCAGGGAAAGGATGGTGGAAGGGCGTGTACCGGAAATTCAGGATTCGATCCGCACCGATGAAGTGATCATTTCTGCGCACATCGCCCGGAACATGCGCCTGGAGGTGAATGACGACCTTTTCCTGTATTTTATTCAGGACCCGCCCCGCATCAGACGGTTAACCATTACCGGAATTTACGATACCGGACTGGAAGAGCTGGATAAGGTATTTACGCTGGGAGATATCCGGCATATTCAGCAACTGAATAACTGGGAAGAAGACCAGATCGGGGGCTTTGAGGTCCTGGTGGATCATTTTGGGAACATTCCACATATCAGTGACAAATTGCTTGACATGGTTCCCTACAGCCTGGATGTCCAATCCATCCGGGATCTATATCCGCAGATATTTGACTGGCTGTCGCTGCTGGATATGAACGTGTACGTGATCATCACCCTGATGATCCTGGTGGCCGGCATCAATATGATCACCACTTTACTGATATCAGTCCTGGAGAAAACCAATGCCATCGGAATCCTGAAAGCGGTCGGTGCATCCAACCTGCTGGTGCGCAGAATTTTCCTTTACCATGCTGGAATGCTTATTGCCCGGGGACTTTTGTGGGGCAATGTGGCCGGAATACTGATCTGCCTTATCCAGGGGCAGTTCGGACTGCTCACCCTGTCGCCTGAGTCTTATTTTGTATCAGAAGTACCGGTCAATATGCGATTGAGCCATATTCTACTGCTCAACGCAGGGACTTTTGTCATTTCCATGACCATGCTGATCATCCCATCCTACATCATTGCAAGAATATCCCCCGTAAAAGCAATAATTTTCAGGTAATAACGAGGTCACCGGCTAACTAGAGGATCAGCAATCCGATGCTCACAATAAACTGCCTCGGGCGGGTGTCAAAATCAAATTCCCTTCCTCCAACCTCAATACGCTGACCCAGGTTGGATAAATTGCCTTCATATTTCAGATCAAGCAGAAAATTACCGACTTTCAATCCGGCCATGGCCTGGTAACCAATGGTCCAGTCATTGTATCCGAAATAAATATCATTGTCCATTTCAGGAATATACCCACTGGTGCGGTCGATCATATAGGATGCCACCGGGCCTATGCCCACCCGCAAAGGTCCGATTGTGAGACCGGCCACTACAGGTAAACTCAGGTGATTGAATTCCTGGGTAAAATACTGGCGACGGGCAAACTCCCCGTCAGGAAGATCATTCTGTACCTGCAAGGCCATTTCCTGCCCGGTCTGGGTAAATAGAAACTCTGGCTGAATAAAAATACCCAGAAAAGAAGCATATCCAACCACGCCGAAATGGTATCCGGTATACGAATCGGAAAGCGCTTCAATTGTGCGGTTTCCCCAGCCGTCTGCTCCGAGCTGCACCTCTTGTGAGGATGGGAGAGAAGAAAAGTTAAAACCCCCACGTATTCCCAGCCCGGAAGCCTGCACGCCGCTGACTGAAACAAGCAGCATTGTGCCCAGCAAAAAGAATCTCACATACTTCTTCATATGCTTGGTTTTTAAATGAATGACACTGACTACGAACCATCAAGTTACAAAAAATCAGGCATTTCTAAGGATTTTCATCTTCTCTTTCAGCACACTGATCTCGTTGCGGGCTGTTTCAATTTTCTCCTCAAACTCCGCTTTGAGTACATCAGCCTTTTTAGAAGAAGCAAAAAATCCAATGTTGTTTTCCAGCACCTGGATGTCGGATTCAAGACTCTTGATTTTACCTGCGATGTAATTACGCTCTTTATAGATGATATTATCAGCGTTGGGAGCGTCTTTCAGGTTTTCTATCTTCGTCCGGAAGTTCAGGGTGCTTTTCACCTTATTGCTGATGTTCAACACATCAAACTGATTGTCAATGGTTTTTCGGAATTCGGTCTGGATTTTATCTTTCTGCTTGATAGGAACATGTCCGATGGCCATCCACTGACGCTGAAAATCTTTCAGTGTTTCAAGATTTTCTTTGTTATCATCGGAATAAGCATGGCTTTTTACCTTTTCGATCAGTTCCTGTTTCTTTTTCAGGTTCTCCTCCTGTTTCTCCCCAATATTGGCAAAATGCTCCGATTTCCTGTTGAAAAAATGGTCGCACGCTTTCCGGAATCGTTTCCATATTTTATCGGAAAATTTGGCAGGAACCGGCCCTACTTTCTTCCACTCTTTCTGTAACCGGATCAACTCCTCGGTGGTGGCCTTCCAGTCTTCACTGTCTTTTAAGGCCTCGGCCTGTAAACAAAGGTTCAGCTTTTGATTGTAATTCTCTTTTTGCTGATCCTTAAATCTCCGGAAAAAATCCTTTTTGGCAGAAAAGAAGGTGTCAAGAGCCTTACGAAAACGATTCCATATTTCATTATTCACCTTCTTCGGGGCAAACCCGATGGTTTTCCACACTTTGAACAGTTCGTTGATCTCATCGGTTTTCTCCTGCCACTGACGGGGTGTTTCAGGTAAACGGACAGTCAATTGCTCCGCTTTTTCACACAATACCATTTTGGCTGCGTAGTTCTTGTTCTGCTCCTCTTTGAGCTTCTCATAATGCTCCTGTCGCCTTTTGTTCAGCTTGTCCGTGGCTGCCTTGAAACGCTCCCAAATCTCATCTTTTTTATCCTTTGGAACCGGTCCGGTTTCCTTCCAGGCATCATGCAACTTCTGCAACTGCTGAAATGACCTGGTAATACTTGATTCCAGCAACAGTTCTTCCGCTTTTTCACAGAGACCGGTTTTTACCTCAAGGTTCTTTTTCAGGTCCAGGTCCTTGAGCTCCTTATTGATATTGACCTTGTCAAAAAACTTCTCAACCAAAAAGTGATAATTATTCCAAAGAGTGCCTTTTGCACTTCTGGGCACCTGGCCCACGCTTCGCCATCTGTCCTGCAATGCATGAAACTGGTCATAGGTTTTTTTCAACTCTTCTTCTGAATCGATTAAAGTACGCAATTCATCAAGAATGTTCTCCTTGACCTGGAGATTCTTCTGCATGTCCTTTTCCAGTTCCTGATCGTGAACTGCTTTCTTTTCCTTATAGACAGAAAAAGCTGCATCAAAACGTTCAGTCAGCGGGTCAGTCTGTTTTTCTGTCGCACCCTCTTCCGCCACGTCCTTATCCATTTCCTGCTCGTAGGCAGCAATATTCTCTTCACGGAGTTGTTTCCGATAGGCCGCTTTTACAAACCCGATGTGGCGACGTATATGAATGATATCTTCAGACTGTACCAGTTCTTCAATCACGTCCACCAGGGCGGAACGATCCATGGCATTGTACCTTGCAGCCAAGGTATCATTGTCATCCTCTGTTTCACCGGTTGCTGACTTTTCTCCAGCAGGGGTTTCCACAGATTCTGACTTTGCTTCAGTTGGGTTCTCCTCAGCAGGCTGATCAGGGTCTGTTCGTGGTTTCTCCTCAGCGGCGGGTTCTTCGGCTGATTGCGGCTTTTCCCCGGCGGCGGGTTCCTGCACTTCCTGTGGTTTCTCATCAGTGGCTGGTTCGGGGTCTTCTAGTGGCTTTGCCACGGTGGCGGGTTCTTCGGTAGACTTTTCCGGAGATTCAGCGGATTCTGTTATTTCTGACTGAGTGAGGTCGGCCCTTTTATCACTGGCCCGGGGCTCCTCCCCTTCCGGTGCTTCTGTCCGGGAGTTACGGGGATCTAAGTTTTCCTTGTTTTCCATCAAAAGAAAAGATTTCTCGTTACTAATTAAAGTTATAGCAGCTTGTCTTCGTTAATTACACTTGAAAAAAGTGTGGCAGCCGCCGGAGCGGCAATTGGTCTCTGATCACCTCATTAAATACGTTACAAAAATAAAAATATTTTGCAGGCAGCTGACCGCCCCGAAAGTCATTAATTTACCTTCTCCAGGGCCTGGGAAAGATCTGCAATGATGTCCTCTGCATTCTCGATACCCACAGAAAATCTGACCAACCCGTCAGAAATACCAGACCGTTCCCTGGCTTCCCGGTCCATTTTTGAATGGGTCATAGAAGCCGGATGCTGGATCAGACTTTCCACCCCGCCAAGAGAAACCGCCAGGACCGATAACTGCACGTTATTCATCAGGGATTTACCTGCCGGCAATCCCCCCTTAAGCCCGAAACTGATCATCGAACCGGGTCCCTTCATCTGCTTTTTCGCCAGCTCATATTGCTTATGAGATTGCAGGCCGGGATAGTTCACCCATTCCACTTTCGGATGATCCTCAAGGAAATGCGCTACTTTCATGGCATTCTCCTGAGATCGGTCCATTCGAATGGAAAGGGTTTTGAGCCCCCTGATCACCATATACGCCTGATGCGGATCCATATTGCATCCCAGGTTGATCATCATGGGGCGGAGTATGTCATCGAATGACTTATCCCGGCTTATAACAACACCTCCCACAATGTCAGCGTGACCGTTCAAAAACTTGGTGATGGAATGGAAAACCACATCAAACCCGAAGTCAATGGGTCTTTGCAGGTAGGGGCTGCAAAATGTGTTATCAGCCACCGTGATCAGGTTGTGTTCCCTGGCAATTTTTACTGCTTCTTCCAGATCGGTAATGGCCATGGTCGGATTGGCGGGAGTCTCCACATACAACATTTTGGTATTGGGACGAATGGCTTTTCGGATATTTTCCGGATCGGTGGTGTCGAGGTAGGTTGATTCCACCCCGAACTTGCTGTAATGTTTTTCCATCACCAACCTGGAAGGGCCATATACCGCATCGGTGCTGATGATATGATCTCCCTGGTTCAATAGCCCGCTGTAAATGGTATTGACCGCACCCATACCGGAACTGGTGGCAATCGCGCGGTAACCGTTTTCAAGTTCCGCCACCAATTTTTCAAGAGAATCGATGGTCGGATTGTTCAGACGCGTATAAATGTAACCGTCATCCTCTCCCGCAAAGCAGGCAGCCCCGTGATCCGCACTTTTGAACTTAAAGGTACTCGTCTGGTAAATCGGAACCGTCGCACTGCCAAACTGGTCATCAAACATCCCGGCATGAATCAGTTTTGAGTCAAATCCAATGTCTTTTTTCGCCATGATAAAAAATAATTTATGTTTTAAATTTTGCCTGAATCAATATTCATCCATACTTAGCATAACCAGCGTACAGTCCTCCACGGTTTCAATGCCGGCTTCTTCAGCCATTTTTTCTAAATTGCGGTTATAGGTGCCCGGGTTAAATATAATTCTTTTGGGTTTCAGGGATAGGATATAATCTATGTAAGACCCCTGGTTGTCAGGACCAACATACAGGGTTACCGTGTGAATGTTGTCCATAGGTGGTGTACCTGTTTTCACTTCCACATCGCCAATGGTCGTTTCCCGTTTTCCGATCGCAACCACTTCAATGTCATGCTCTCTCAGTCTTTTAACCGCTTTGGTGGCATACCGCAACGGATTCGGACTGGCGCCGATCACAAGCGTTTTCTTCATATTAAGAAAATGATTATTTCACATTCAGTACAAATTCAGGGGCGCTGGCAATATGTTTTTTCACCGAGCAGGATTCAGCTGCACGAACCACAGAATTTTTGTACTGTTCGGGAAAATCGGGAGGCAGCAGAATATCAATCTCGATTTTACCGATCATTTTTGTTTCCTTGTCATAATGCATCTTCTGAACCAATTCAACCTGGTCGGTTGAAATCCCCCGCTGGTTACAGAAAGCCTGTACATAAAACCCCGCACAGGTGCCTATAGAAGCCAGGAAAAGGTCAAAGGGAGCCGGTGCACTTTCGTCTCCCCCCGCTTTTTCAGGCTGATCCGTATAAATGGAGAAACCCTTGTAATGGGCTTCTACTTTTTTGTTTTCACCCAGCACAATCTTCATTTCTTTCATAATCCTTCATTTTTTTAATAAAATGCATTCAATTCAATCTCACCCCGAAGGCCTGCCGCCCCGGGATTCATTTATCACAACTATGCTTCTTTTAATTTGTTTATAAACCATTCAGGGGCTGCACAAGGCTTTCCGGTCTCTTTTCTGATGAATGCCAGTACCGTAAAGCCCTTATTGATCAGCTTTCCGGCCTCATTGAAAATCTCATAATCAAAATGCATTCTTGATCCGGGTAATTCCGGCACAAAGACTTTAATGGTGAGCAGGTCATCGTAATGGGCAGGCCGGATATATTTAATACGCATATCGGCTATGGGCATCACCACCCCTTTCTCTTCCATTTCTTTGTAGGCCATTCCCATCCGGCGCATGGCCTCGGCCCTGGCCACTTCATAGTACTGGGGGTAATTGCCGTAGTATACAAAACCCATCTGGTCGGTTTCTGCATAACGTACCCTCAGCCTGGTTTCAAAAGAAAACATATGGTAACAGATTTAAGGTTAATCAACTTCCTTTTCCATGGCATTGTTTGTACTTCTTACCACTTCCGCAAGGGCAGGGCTCATTCCGGCCCACTTTCTTCTCCACCCTGACGGGTTGTGCCTTTTGCTTCCCCCCCTTGCCTCCGGGCAGGTCACTGCGACCGGCCTGCAGCTTACTCATATCCATCTTTTCCTGCTCGGTGCCGCGCTGAATCTGGTCAGGGTCACGTACGGGCAACCGTGCCTTGCCAAGGAAGGAAATGATGTCTTTATTGACCTGCTGAATCATCCGCTTAAACAGTTCAAATGACTCAAATTTGTAGATCAGCAGCGGATCTTTCTGCTCATAGGCGGCTCCCTGTACAGACTGTTTCAGGTCATCCATCTCCCTTAAATGATCTTTCCACGCATTGTCGATGATGGTGAGGGTAATCCCTTTCTCAATGGAAAGCGAAACTTCTCTTCCGTTGGTATCGTAGGCTTTTTTCAGGTTGGCGATCACATTCATGGTCTTCATCCCGTCAGTAATCGGAATGGCGATGTTCTCATATTTCTGAGATGCTTTTTCATACACCTCCCTGATTACGGGGAATGCAGATTCAGCGATCTGCTCATTCTTTTTTTTGTAAGATTGCAGGACGACGGCATACAATGTGTCATTCAGCTTATCGGGCTTTCCCTCAATGAATTCCTGCTGGCTGAAAGGGGCCTCGGTTCCAAAAGTTCTGAGCAGTTCAAAGGTAAATCCTTCAAAATCACCTGTTTCCTGGTATTCCAAAATCATCTGCTCACAGGTATCGAACATCATGTTGGCGATATCCACCGCCAGCCGTTCCCCGAACAGCGCATTGCGGCGTTTTTTATAGATCACCTCACGCTGCGCATTCATCACGTCATCGTACTCCAGCAACCGCTTCCGGATACCAAAGTTATTTTCCTCCACTTTTTTCTGCGCCCTTTCAATCGACTTGGTGATCATGGAATGCTGGATCACCTCCCCTTCTTTCAATCCCATCCTGTCCATGAGCGAAGATATCCTGCCGGAACCAAATACCCGCATAAGGTCATCCTCCAGGGAAACAAAAAACTGGGATGACCCGGGGTCGCCCTGGCGGCCTGCACGTCCGCGAAGCTGACGGTCTACACGCCGTGATTCATGCCTTTCCGTACCAAGAATGGCCAGTCCGCCTGCCTTTACCACTCCGGTTCCGAGCTTGATGTCGGTACCACGTCCGGCCATGTTGGTGGCAATGGTCACCGTACCGGCCTGCCCGGCCTCTTTCACGATCTGCGCCTCCCTTTCATGGTGCTTCGCATTGAGAATATTATGATGAACTGACCGCAGCTTGAGCATCCGGCTCAGCAGCTCAGAGGTTTCCACGGAAGTGGTCCCCACAAGCACAGGCCTCCCGGCATTGATGAGTTCACTCACCTCATCAATAATGGCATTGTATTTTTCCCTTTTTGTCTTGTAGATCAGATCTTCCCTGTCTTCCCGGACCACCGGGCGATGGGTGGGAATAACCACGACGTCCAGTTTGTAAATATTCCAGAACTCTCCGGCCTCCGTTTCGGCCGTACCTGTCATACCAGCGAGCTTACGGTACATCCTGAAATAATTCTGAAGGGTCACTGTGGCGTAGGTCTGGGTGGCTGCTTCAACCTTTACATTTTCCTTGGCCTCAATGGCCTGGTGCAGTCCGTCTGAATAACGCCGTCCTTCCATAACCCGGCCTGTCTGCTCATCCACGATCTTCACCTTGTTATCCATGATCACATATTCCGTGTCCTTTTCAAACAAGGTATAGGCCTTCAGCAGCTGGTTGATGGTATGCACACGGGCACTCTTTACGGAAAAATCGTTGATCACCTCATTTTTCCGCTCCATTTTCTTCTCCGCCGGTATATCCGCCTTTTCCAGCTCAGCCATTTCCGAGCCAATATCAGGAAGAATAAAAAAGTCAGGGTCTTCCGTCTGGCTGGTGATCAGGTCAATACCTTTCTCGGTAAGTTCGATGGAGTTGTTCTTTTCTTCAATCACAAAATGCAGCTCATCATCGATCACATGCATGTGTTTGCCCTGTTCCTGCATATACAGGTTCTCGGTCTTCTGCAAAATACTTTTCATGCCCGGCTCGGACAAAAACTTGATCAGGGCCTTATTCTTGGGAAGTCCTCGGTGGCAGCGCAGCAGCAGTTCACCCCCTTTTTTCTCGTCAGGTTCCCCTTCCTTTGGCATCAGGAGCCTTCTGGCTTCAGCCAGCAGGTTGGTCACCAGCATACGCTGAGCATTATAAAGTTTCTCCACCTTGGGCTTCATCTCGTGAAACTCATGCTTCTCCCCCTGTGGCGTCGGACCGGATATGATCAGCGGCGTACGCGCATCGTCAATCAACACAGAATCCACCTCATCCACAATGGTATAGTTCAGTTTCCGCTGAACCAGTTCGCCGGGGTTGCGCGACATATTGTCACGCAGGTAATCAAATCCGAACTCATTGTTGGTGCCGTAGGTAATATCCGCATGGTAGGCCTTCCTTCTTTCCGGTGAATGCGGTTGATGTTTGTCAACGCAATCGACCCTCAGCCCGTGAAACTGAAAAAGCATTCCCATCCATTCGGAGTCACGCTTGGCCAGGTAATCATTTACCGTCACAATATGCACTCCCTTGCCTGTAATGGCATTCAGGTAAACCGGAAGGGTTGCAACCAGTGTTTTACCCTCCCCGGTCGCCATCTCAGCGATTTTACCTTTATGAAGATGAATTCCACCGATGAGCTGGACATCATAGTGCACCATATCCCAGGTGATCATATTCCCGCCTGCCATCCACTGGTTTTTATAGCAGGCTTTATCACCTCTGATCTCTATGCTGGGGTTGATCGCTGCCAGTTCCCGGTCGAAATCATTGGCGGTAACAATCACCTCTTCATTTTCCTTGAAACGCCGCGCGGTTTCCTTGACCACAGAAAAGGCCTCCGGGATCAGATCACCCAGCAGGGTTTCTGTATTGTCATTCTGTTTGTCATCCAGGGCATCGATTTGCTGGTAGATCCGCTCCTTTTCCTCGATATCAATCTCATAGTTGTTTTCAAGGTGTTCCCTCAGCGTGTCGATCTGCTTTTGTTCCTCCTGAATATTCTCTTCAATTCTTTTTTTCAGTTCCAGGGTTTTGGTCCTGAGCTGGTCATTGTCCAGGGTCTTGATGGTCTCATAGGCTTGTTTGGTGGCTTCGAGCGTTTCCCTGATTTCCCGGAAATCCCTGTCGGCTTTACTGCCAAATAATTTCTTTACAAGATTGAGCATAGATGGGTCTTTTAAGAAAAACAAAGTTAATTAAATCCGTACACAATACAGCAAAGGGTCAAAACGCAAAAAACCGGCATCAGCCGGTTTTTGCCTTCAATCATTAATGGATGGCAGGACCATCAGTATTCATCCTCATGAAAGAAAAAATCATCTTTTGTGGGATAATCCGGCCAGATATCTTCAATACTTTCGTATACGTCGCCTTCGTCTTCAATTTCCTGAAGATTTTCAATAACTTCCATCGGGGCTCCCGATCTCAGGGCGTAATCTATTAACTCCTCCTTGGTGGCGGGCCAGGGAGCATCTTCGAGTTTAGATGCCAGTTCCAAAGTCCAATACATATGTAATGGGTTTTATTTTTTGCAAAAGTATATTTTTTTATGAATAGGGCAACAATAAATTATGCTTTTTGGTTTAACATATTCTAAAAAATCCCGGATCCCTTATTTTTTCCTATATTCGCGGGTCAAACACAAGGTAAAAATGTCTGGTAAAATCAATATCAAAAATAAAAAAGCCAACTTTGAATACTTTTTACTGGAAAAGTTCGAGGCAGGCCTGGTTCTTACCGGCACAGAGATCAAATCCATACGGGCAGGAAAGGCCAGCCTGACCGAAAGTTATTGCGCCTTCAGCGGTCATGAACTCTATGTGAGAAATATGCACATTGCTCCCTATTCTCACGGAACATACAACAACCATGAACCCAAGCGCGAACGGAAGTTACTGCTCACCGGCCGGGAGTTGAAAAAACTCAAATCCAAACTGGAAGAAAAGGGGCTGACCTTAGTGCCCACCAGGTTATATATCAACAATAAAGGACTGGCAAAGCTTGAGATCGCATTGGCCAAAGGCAAGAAACTGTTTGATAAAAGGGAAACCATCAAGAAAAAGGACATACAACGCGAGATAGATCGCGGCAACATGTAATTCAGTCAGTCTGGTCTAACTCAATCTGTCTGGTCGTACTTAATGCGAATATTCTCCCCCTCATCATCTTCCATTTCATCAACCCTATCGTCATCCTCTTCCTCAAGTTCCCATGAATAAAGCGGGCGCTGCGGACCATGCTCCCTGTAGAACCAGGCAAGCAGCGCACCCGATAACATTCCCATTAAATGCCCCTCCCAGGAAATGTGTTCACGCACAGGAAAGATCCCCCAGATGAGCCCCCCGTAAAGAAAGGCCACCAGCAATGAAAGTGCCATCAGCCGCGGATGTCTGCGAATAATCCCACTGACAAAAAGGAAGGCAGCCAAACAGTAAATAACTCCCGAAGCACCGATATGAAAGGAAGGACGGCCTATGACCCAAACCCAGAATCCGGTAATGAGCAGGCCCCAGAGAAAAACCGGCAAAGCCACCTCCCGGTAAAAATACAACAGGGCGGTGCCCAGCACCAGCAAAGGGATACTATTGGAAGCCAGGTGAGAAATACTTCCATGAACGAAAGGAGACAACACAATTCCCTTCAATCCGCCAGCCGTATTGGGGTAGATGCCAAATTCCGAAAACGAAAGATCAAATGCCATTTCCAGAGATTTCACCAGCCAGAGAATCAATACAAATACCAGCGGAAAAATCAGGCTGTTCAGAAACCGCTGTTTTTCCTCCTTTTTATTAATTTTGTATGGATTGCCAGGAGCCGTAATAGGAATTCTTTTTTGTGAAAAGACTTTTTGGCTTTGTTTTTGTTTACTCAAAAGTACGCATAGTTTAATATATTTCATAACCCGGGCTGCAATCAATCCTGCCCCGGTTTTTTAAGAACACACAGAAAATAATATAGAATGAAAACACCCAAGCGCATTATCAGCCTCCTGACGCTCACAATAATTCTTGTTTCACTGTCTGCCACATCTTTTTCGCAAGTCAGCCAGCAACAGATGGAGAAGCTTCAGCGGGCACTGCAGTTTATAGAATTTGCCTATATTGAAGAAATGGACGACGAGAAGCTGGTGGAAGATGCAATCCGTGGCATGCTCCGCGAACTGGACCCGCACAGTCGTTATCTTTCTGCCGATGAACTCCGCAGGGCCAATGAACCACTGGAGGGCAGTTTTGAAGGGATCGGTATCCAGTTTGACCTGATACAGGACACCATTATTGTTGTGAGCCCCATACCTGGGGGGCCCTCAGAAAAAGTCGGTCTGATGCCGGGTGACAAAATTGTATATATCAATGGCGAAGAAGCCTACGGGAGCAAAGTAACCAATGAATATGTACAGCAAAAATTGCGCGGTGAGCGTGGGACGGAAGTAGAAGTCTCCATTTTTCGGACAGGCGCCGCTGATTTGCTGGATTTTACAATTACCCGTGACCAGATCCCGATCCATTCCGTTGATGCAGCTTTTATGGCCACCCCCGAAATCGGGTATATCAAGATTAACAGGTTTGCCCGTACCACATTAAGAGAAGTGCGCGAGGCCATCCGGGATTTAAAATCGGAAGGAATGACCAGCCTGATCGTGGATTTAAACTACAATTCAGGAGGTTACCTGGATGTGGCCATCGACCTGGCCGATGAATTCCTGGAACGCAATCACCTGATTGTCTACACGGAAGGACATGCAGCCCCCAAGCAGGAATTCAGGAGTACTTCGAGGGGTAACTTCAAAGAAGGGAAAGTTGTTGTACTGATAAACGAAGGTTCTGCTTCAGCCAGTGAAATTTTCGCCGGGGCAATACAGGACTGGGACAGGGGGCTGGTCGTGGGAAGACGGTCATTCGGCAAAGGCCTGGTTCAGCGTCCTTTTGAGCTTCCCGATGAGTCGGCCATCAGGCTGACGACTGCCCAATACCATACACCCACAGGGCGCAGCATCCAGAAGCCCTATGATGAAGGCACGGATCGATATTATGCAGACCTGTCAAACCGGCTTTCATCGGGCGAGCTGGTGAGTCCCGAGAGCATTACATTCCCGGATTCACTGAAGTATCACACCAAGGTCAACCAACGGGTTGTTTACGGCGGAGGCGGTATCATGCCCGACTTTTTTACCCCACTGGATACTGCCGGGGTTTCGGATTATTATTCAAGGATTCTCAGGCGCGGCATATTGAATACTTTCGGGATCGAATATACCAACCGTAACCGAGCGGAGTTATCTGAGCGGTTTGACAATGTGACTGATTACATTGAAAATTTCCATGTGGATGAAGCACTGATAGCCTCCCTCCGTGAATATGCCGCAGATCAGCACGACCTGGTGAATGAAGAGGAAGGGGATGAAAAATCTGTTGAATTTATGAAGCAACAACTAAAAGCCCAGATTGCCCGAAACCTTTTTGATTTTTCCGCTTATATTCAGGTGGTGATGCAGCATGAGGATTATTTCCGGGAAGCGGTACGCATCATTGAGGATGATACTTTCGACCGGTTGCAGATCAGGTATTAGTGAACAACACACATTTTTTATCCTGAATAGAAATGTCTGCCACCATATTTATCATCATTGCAACCGTTCTGGCAAGTATCTCCGCATTTGGCAGCGGCCGGATGTTCGAACGAATGAAATTCAATGCATATGCCATCAAAGAGCATAGGCAAATTCACCGGTTTTTCACCTATGGGCTGCTGCATGTGGACTACATGCACCTGTTGGTGAACATGATCGTGCTGTTTTCTTTTGGCCGTAATGTGGAACATGAGTTCTCCGCCCATTTCGGCAACCACGGTTCGCTGTTCTTTTTGCTGCTGTACCTGGTGGGGTTGGTGGGAAGTGTAATTCCCGGGTATTTCAAACATTCAAAAGACCCTTATTATAATGCAGTCGGAGCCAGCGGGGCGGTTTCAGCCGTTCTCTTCGCCAGCATTCTTGTGTACCCCCAGGGATCCGTCATGTTTATCTTTTTCCCGGTACCCATTCCTGCCTTTATTTTTGGCATACTATACCTGGTTTATTCCGCCTATATGGCCAAAAGAGGCAGCGACAATGTGGGACATGATGTGCATTTCTGGGGGGCCATATTCGGGGTGTTATTTACCACCTTACTGAATCCCGGATTCGTCTCCCGGTTTATTCACTATGTTTTTTAAACCTCCTGCGCATGAACATGTTATCCTGGAACGGCCGCCTGATCCCTGAAGATGACTTCAGCCTGCTACCCTCCAACCGGGCTTTTCGTTATGGTGACGGGTTATTTGAAACCATTCGTGTATCGCAGGGAAGTCCTTTATGGGCAGACAAACATTTTGACCGCCTGACCCGTGGACTTCATCTCCTTCAGATCAATCCGGGTGATGACTGGTCTGAAGATCTCTTTACCGCTGCAATAGAGGAGCTTGTTGCCGCCAACCATCATGAAACCGGAAGTGCCAGGGTCCGTTTCTCTGCGTTCCGCGAAGACGGCGGCCTGTATATGCCACTTGGTAACAGCGCATCGTGGCTGATAGATTCTGAGATGCTGGATCAGGGAAGTTTCGTACTGAACAACAAAGGAGTTCATGTAAAAGAATATGCCGGAATTCGCAAAGGGGTCAACAAATTTTCTTCCATCAAATCAATCAATGCCCAGTTATATGTGATGGCCAGTCTTTACAAAAGAGAGTTTGGACTCGGTGACTGCCTGATCCTTAATGAAGAAGGAAACATTATTGAAGCCACCAGCTCCAACATATTCATCGTTCGCGAAGATCATCTTTATACGCCGCCACTTGACCAGGGATGTGTAGAGGGGATCATGCGACGTGTTGTCATGGAAATAGCCGCGGAAAACGGTTGGAAAGTAACTGAAAAGCCCCTGAATTCCGTTGAACTGGAAAATGCTGATGAATGTTTTCTGACCAATAGCATACAGGGAATTCGCTGGGTAAGCCTTTACAATAACAAGCGGTTTTATAATGCCCTGTCCAGAAAACTCATTACGCAGCTGAACGCCAAAGCCCGGCGATAATTCATTATATTTGTCCTGTAACACCCATTCCTCATTGATGCGTATATGAGAATCCTTTGTTTGATCATCCTTCTGTCCGGAATTTTTTGGCACTCAATAAGCTTGAGCCAGCCTTCAGATAGAGATATCAGGCGGGCCCGGGAGTTGTTTTCACAGGGTGTCAGAAAAGGGGTTGAGGGTGAATACCATCAGGCCCTGATTTCCTTTGATGAGGCCATCTCTCTGGATCCGTATCTTGCTGATGCCTATCTGTACAGGGGGCTTGCACATATTGAGCTCAGGCAGTATGAAAAAGCGCTGGACGATTTCCGGACAGTAATCGGTTTCAACCACAGATATGCCGACCAGGTACATTATTTTACCGGACTGGCTTACGCTTCAAAGGGTGAATACAATGAAGCCATTCACCATTACAGCGAAGCACTCAGGATCAGTCCTGATTATTATTCTTTCTTCCAGCGTGGTAAAGCGTACTATGCAACCGGGGAGTTCGGACGGGCCCTGCAGGATTTTGATGTGGCGCTCAACCTCAACCCCGGATTTGGAGAAGTCCATTTTTTCAGGGGCAGGGCCCGCTATCAGACCGGACTGTACCGGGATGCCCTGGAAGACCTGCTTTATGCCAGTGACCATTATGCGAAAGATCCTGCATTGCACTACTACCTCGGGCATACCTACCAGATGCTGGGGAATGAGGACAAAGCCACAGAGCATCTCTCCCTCTCCGAAAAACCTTCCTATATAGCAGGTGAAGAGAGCGACTTTGAGCAGGAGACCCGTATGCACAGTGAAAGGATATCGCCGCGGGATCTGGCAGCAATGGATGAGGGTTTCTATGATACCATGCTGGAGGAGGTCTCCCCTTCCGGAATCGGTATACAGATCGCCTCATTCGTAAACCCTGACCAGCTTTCAGGCATTGCTTCAGGCCATCAGCAAAGCTTCGGCCATCCCGTTTTTCTCCATATCACCCATGAAGAAGGCAGAAACCTGTATAAACTGATTGTGGGAGAATTTTCAAACCGGGAGGAAGCCCTGCGGGTGCGCAGTGAATTGCGTGACCATGGTTTCATGGACAGCTTTTTGATCCGCTATCCTTAAGTTAAGCACAGAGGGAATGTCATTACGCTGAGGATAACCCATTACATAAAAAAGACCAGGCTCACGGCCATTACAGCCATCCCGGCCATCAATCCGTAAAGCGGGAGGTGGCCGGTTCCGTATTCCCTGGCAGTAGGTAACAGGTGGTCAATGGAGATAAACACCATGATGCCCGCAACAGATGCAAACAGGAATCCAAAAACCACTTCGTTGATAAATGGCATCAGAATGAAAAACCCCACAACTGCCCCCACGGGCTCTGCCAACCCTGAAAGGAATGAATACAGAAATGCCTTTCGCTTGCTTCCGGTGGCATGATGAATCGGGACCGAAATGGCGATGCCCTCCGGGATGTTATGAATGGCAATGGCAATGGCAATCGGAAGCCCCAGCCTGATATCCTGCAATGCGGCCAGAAAAGTGGCCAGCCCTTCCGGGAAGTTATGAATGGCAATGGCCAGTGCCGACAACATTCCCATGCGGTAGAGTTTCTTGTTTTTTGCAGCCTCTTCCGTCCCCATTTGCTCAACACGCTTGGGTTCGTGGGGGTTCTCAAAATCCGGCACCAGCCGGTCAATGATTGCAATGACTACCATCCCGGTAAAAAAGGCCACCACAGTCAACAGGTAGGCTGACTGAACGTTCATTTCCGCTTCCAGGATCTCAATGGATTTCGGGAAGATCTCCACAAAGGAAAGGTAAATCATGACCCCGCCTGAAAAACCCAGTGCCACCGACAAGAACCGGGTATTGGTTCTTTTTGCAAAAAAAGCAATGGCACTGCCGATACCTGTGGCCAGACCTGCAAACAAAGTAAGCAGAAAAGCAATAAGTATTTGATCACTATTGGCGATGGTTTCCGACATACAATCCGGTTTTTTGTTTTTTCTTTGGTTGCTGATTCAGCTTAAGTTGCGCTGCGACATCTTTCAGGCCCCGGATAACAGCATCCGGGTCAATACCGCACTCCCGGTGCAACTCCGGGATGGTGCCATGTCCCGGAAAATAATCCGGGATTCCCAGTCTTTTAACAAAGATACGATAATGGTGATCTGCCATAAACTCCAGCAGTGCGCTTCCCATTCCGCCGGCCAGTGCGTTGTCTTCAACTGTAATGACAGCCTGATGCCCGGAAAAGATCTCGTGCAGCAGATTTTCATCCATTGGTTTAAGGAAACGGAGGTCATAGCAGGAAACAGAAAACCCGCTCTGTTCCTCAAACATACTGCATGCTTTCAGCGCCACATTGCCAACGTGCCCTGCAGATACCACTGCAATATCGCTGCCTTTTCTGAGTCTTCTGCCCCGGCCGGTCTCTATTTTCCGGAAAGGCGTTTTCCACTCCCTCATTACCCCTTCCCCGCGCGGGTACCTTATCACGTATGGTGAAACAGGATTCAGCTGGGCTGTGTACATCATATTGCGAAGCTCTTCCTCATTCATGGGAGCTGCAATAACCAAATTAGGGATGCATCGCAGTGAAGAAAGATCAAACATTCCATGATGTGTTGCCCCGTCCTCTCCCACCAGACCGGCCCTGTCCAGGCAAAAAACCACAGGCAGGTTCTGAAGTGCCACATCATGGATCACCTGGTCATAAGCCCGTTGAAAAAAGGAAGAATACACATTGCAAAAAGGGATCATACCCTGTGCAGCCAGTCCTGCACTGAAAGTGACTGCATGTTGCTCGGCAATCCCTACATCAAATGTTCTGCCGGGCATGGCCGCCATCATGATATTTAACGAGCAGCCCGTAGGCATTGCAGGGGTAATCCCCACAATCCGTGCATTCTTTTCAGCCAGTTCAAGGATGGTTTCACCAAATACCCGCTGATATTTTGGCGGATGACCGGTATTATCTTCCGGAACTTGTATTTTTCCGGTTTTTTTGTCAAAAAAGCCGGGTGCATGAAAACGGGTCTGGTCTTTCTCGGCAAACGGGTATCCTTTTCCTTTGACCGTTACTACGTGGAGAAGCTTGGGCCCCTTAATTTGTTTCAGGTCGCTGAGTATTCGTTGCAGATATCCGACATCATGGCCATCAACCGGTCCAAAATACCGGAAACCCAGCGACTCGAAAAAATTGCTCTGCCGGAACAGGAGCGATTTGATGGCATTTTCAAGTTTCTGTATGGAACGCCGGGCCCCCGGACCAAGGCTGCCTGCATTGCCAAGCAGGCGCCAGATATCATCTTTCAGCCGATTATAGGTCCTGGAAGTGGTAATATCCGTCAGGTACTCTTTCAGGGCACCGACGCCGTTGTCGATCGAAATTCCATTGTCATTGAGGATTACCAGCAGATTGGCATTGGACACCCCGGCATGATTCAGTCCCTCAAATGCCAGTCCGCCCGTCATACTCCCATCGCCGATCACAGCAATATGATGCCGGTCATCCCCTTTCAGGCCGGAGGCGACGGCCATCCCCAGGGCCGCAGAAACACTGGTGGAAGCATGCCCCGTACCGAATGCATCATAAGGGCTTTCAGCCATTCGCGGAAAACCGCTGATGCCCCCATAATGCCGGTTGGTGTGAAAAAGATCACGACGGCCAGTGAGGATTTTGTGGGCATAGGCCTGGTGCCCTACATCCCATATCAACTGGTCCCTGGGAGTCTCAAAAACCTTGTGAAGGGCCACGGTCAGCTCCACAACCCCGAGGCTGGCACCAAAATGCCCGGGATTCAGACTGACCGCATCAATGATGAATTGCCGCAATTCTTCGCATAGCATCTCCAGCTCCTCTTGCGACAACGTTTTCAGGTCGCCGGGAGATTGAATGCTTGATAGTAATTTACCTGCCTGTAATGCCATATAAGATGTCAGGAGCGTGTGACAAAATCCTCGAGTGTCTGTTCCTGGAAATACTTTTTGAATTGCATGGTAACGTCAGTCACAAGACCATTCATCAGGCATTTGTCAAAGGGACAGATCTTTCTGTCGAGGGGGCATTCCGGAAGATCAATGGATCCCTCAATGGCTTCGTAAATCTCCAGTACGCTGATCTGATCCGGGGCTTTATTCAATACAAAACCGCCGGAAGGACCACGTACAGACTTCAGGAAATTGTATTTCACCAGCTGTTGCAATACCTTGGCCAGGTGATTGCGGGAGGCACCCATCTCACTGGCCAGGCTACTGACATTTACATGGTTGTCAGCCTTGGCGATGAGCACCATTGCATGCAATGCAAGGGAAGCTGCTTCGGAAAAATGAACCAATTTTGCCATATCTGATTTGCTTTATATCAATTATCAAATTCCATCCGCTGTACTTTCACCTTATCCAGGCCACGAAGTTCATTCTCAAGACGAATGCTTTCATCCGGGTCTCCGAATAAATCCAGAATGATCAGGCCCTGCTCTCCGGAACCGGAATCATCCGGGATATTCAAACCCAGCCGGGTCCTGACAGAACAGCCATATTTGGTAAGCACATCCTGTACCTTTATTGCGGCCTCACTTCGCATTTTGACAAGAATGCCTAAAATCTTGATTACTGACATCTTATTATACTTTATTTGAATAAATAATCAAAGGTCATTTTCTTGATTTCAACCCCTCCGATGACGGATAAATCCTCCTCCAGCTCCTGCCATTGTTGCGGATCACCCTGAAGCACCAGCACAATGGTTCCTACCCGGCTGCAAACTTTGTCAGAGAGTTCATGGAATCCGAGCCGGGTACGTATCACATCCGCATGCCTTGAAAGGATCTTCTGCGTCATTCCTGCTTCCTTGATCCGGTCAAATACCAGAATACCCAAAATCATTGTCTGTTGCATGGTTCATTCATTTAAAAATACAAATCCCGTTTCCCCTGACTGATCAGGCGAAGCTTCTCTCTCAGTTTGTCCACCGGAACGGAGCCGGACAACTCATTGACTTTTTTTTCAATCAGTGCATAGCCGGCTCTTTTGGTATCCTCCCTGGCATAATCCTCAAGGTATTCGGCCATGGTCAGCAGGGCATTGGGAGAGCAATATCTTTTGATGAAGCCGGGAACGGAAAACTCCATAAAATGCTCCCCGGTTCGCCCGAGCCGGTAACAAGCAGTGCAAAAAGAAGGGATATACTCAGCACGGATCAGTTCGTCCATGATATCCGCCAGAGACCGGTTGTCATTGATCTGAAACTGCTCCCTGCTCAGATCCTGGGTTTCCTGAAGCCCTGCAGAGTAGCCCCCCAGCTCCAGGTTGGTCCCCCCGTCTATCTGAGATACACCAAAACGCAGGATTTCATCCCTTATATGGGCAGGCTCCCTGGCGGTGAGTATCATACCGGTGTAGGGAACAGCCAGCCTCAGGATGGAAACCAGGCGTGTAAACTCCTCATCACTAACCATATGGTCCTGGGGAATATCCAGTGAGTGCGCATTCTGCAATCGGGGAAATGAAATGGTATGGGGGCCGACATTGTATACCGCTTCAAAATGGTTTACGTGCCGAACCAGCCCCATCACCTCAAAGCGCCAGTCGTAAAGCCCGAACAACGCACCAATACCCACATCATCAATTCCGGCTTCCTGAGCACGGTCAAGGGAAGTAAGTCGCCAGTCGTAATCGCGTTTAACTCCACTGGGGTGCACTTGCTTATATGTCGGCTGGTGATAGGTCTCCTGAAAAATCTGAAAAGTACCTATGCCTGAATCCTTGATTACCCGGAATCCCGGAATATCAAATGGAGCCGCATTGATATTTACCCGGCGAATCTCACCGTTGCCGTGCTTGATTCCATAAACGGTTTCAACCGTGGAAGCAATAAACTCAGGTGAATATCTGGGATGCTCCCCATAGACCAGAATAAGGCGTTTATGCCCCTGGTCGACCAATGCCCTGGTTTCTTTCTCAAGCTCTTTTGCGGAAAGTGTAATTCGTTGCATCTCCTTATTGGAAGCCCTGAATCCGCAATACTGACAATTATTGGTACACAGATCGCCCACATAAAGGGGGGCAAATAAAACGATGCGTTCACCGTATACTTTTTCTTTGAGCATACGGGCACCTTCTTTGATCTCCTCAATCAGGTCAGGATCCTTTGCATTGATCAGAACAGCTGTTTCTTCCAGGGAGAGTCTTTTTTTGTCAAGTGATGACTTGATCACTTCTCTTACCCGGGACCGATCTGCATTGGTATTTCTGAGTATATCCGAGATCTCATCCGGATCAATAAAGGGGGCCATCCTTTTATCCTCAATGCTGTATTTTTCAGGATGATATATCATAGATAGAATGTTCTTTTTACCGCACAAATTTACGCAAAGTTTCAGAAGGAAACGGCATGCAAAAGCCAAATTATGCATTCAAATAATTAAATGCATAATTTAGCCGAATTATGACTTAAAAAGGGTTTTCCCGGGCAGACTAATAAATTAAATCCTCCACATCTGCGCGGGCATTTTTCAGAAGCTTTTCCTTTCCTGGGTCAATGCTTTCAATATGGCCTGCATATACCTGCTTATAGAAAAGCAATAAGCCTTTTTCGCCTTCCGGATTGTATTGCGTTTCAACAGGCAGGGTTTCGACAGCAGGGTCTTCACCATCCTTCCCTGAGATCCACGTCATGGATTTCAGGCATTGTTTTCTGGCCATCAGCTTGGTGGCATAGATACCCGGCGGGGGAATCAGCTTTTCCTTTTTATCAAAGTCAATAACGATGGTGGGGTTTTCTGAAAAAACTTGTATGGGACGACCTTTCTCAAACAAGCCCTTGATGGTATACTGGTGATTGAGATATGCATTGACTTTTTGAATATCGCCACTGCCGAGCGCTTTCCTGATTTTGGCAGAGCTTACAGTCTCATCTTCAATGACCTTAAGCGGCATTTCCTCTACCATAAAGCCCATTTCCCGGCTCAGTTCATGAAGATAGGAGTAATCCCCTTTCCTTTCATGGCCAAAATGGTGATTGTGCCCGAAAACAATCACCCGGGCCCCAAGCTGCTCAACCAGGTATTTTGTAACGAATTCATGGGGGGAGGTTTTGGAAAACTCCACGGAAAACGGCATAATGATCAGGTTATCGAGCCCGGCGTGACGCAACAGGGAGATTTTTTCTTCCTGTGAATTGATCATTTTCAGGTCAGACTGTTCCGGATACAAAACCTTTCGGGGATGGGGATAAAAGGTGATCAGCACGGACTCCCCCCCTATTTTTCGTGCACTTTTGTTGAGTCGGTTAATAATTGACTGGTGTCCGCTGTGGACACCGTCAAAAGAACCCGTGGTGACCACCGGGTTTTTGATCTTCCCGCTCGCTTCCGATGTATGGTAATACACGTTCATGACAGCACAAAAATATCAATAAATCGCGAAAAACCCGGATCCTGCAACTTTAATGTGTTTTGACCAGGTAAGCCAGTTTTTCCAGTGAGGTAACAATGTCGTATTCTTCCAGGTACACATCCGGCGGAACCGTCAGGGGAACAGAGGTATAGTTCAGGATCCCTTTGATGCCGACGTCCATCAGCTTTTTTGCAACATCGTGGGTCGCTTCCGGGGCCACCGTCAGTACAGCAATACTCACTTCTGATTCTTCGATGAACTCCCTTGTCAACTTATTGATATGATGGCACGGAATGCCGGCCATCATCCGGTCTGTTTTCTGCAAATCATTATCGAAAGCAGCCACAATGGCCAGTTTCTCCCGCTTCCCCGCAAAATAACTGGTTATGGCCCGCCCCAGGTTACCCATTCCCACGATAATGATGTTCTGCCCTCCGGAACTGTCAATAATATTGCCGATCAGGGCTACAAGATCCTTGATGACATAGCCTTTGCTCTGGCTCCCGGAATAACCGATCAGCATGAGATCCCTCCTGACCTGCACTGAGGTAAGGTTCATCATTTTGGCCAGCTCATGGGAATAAATGTTTGTCTTTCCTTCCTGGATGCTGTTATAGAGGATCCGCCTGTACTGGCTCAATCGCTCAATCGTTTTGCCTGGTAAATCAGTATGTTGGATGGGTGACATGAATGGGTTCAATAATGTGTTTCAGATTTTGAGCAATTTGTTGATCTCTTTCTGGAGCTGATCTTTTCGGATCCCTTTGTCCATAAACAGATCTGCTTTGATCCATTCCTGGCCTTCTTCCGTATCCACATCAAACAGCATTCCGGTTTCTGCGGTAACCGCAGAAGCAATGATAATGGGGAGATCAGGGTATTTTTGCTTGATTTTGTGACAGAGGATAAAACCGGTATCCTGATTTTCCATCATTAAATCGAGAATGGCCAGGTCGGGGCGTTCTTTTTCAATGATATCCTCCGCTTCTTTCTGTGTTTCTGCCGATATTACTTCGAACCCGAGATCCTGAATGGTCATTTTCATCTGGAACAGAAAATCGGGGTCATCATCAACAATCAGAATGGTCTTTTTTTCCTTTGTTAACATGACGGTCTTTATTTAATGGTATTTACATCCTTTTCCGATACATCCTCTGTATGTCGGTTAATATTTTCTGCTTTCCGGGGCAGCGTAAGATAAAAGGTGGTTCCTGTGGGCCCGGCTTTGGGGTCTGCATTGGAGTCCACTTTCATGGTCCCGCGATGCATTTTCACAATTCCGTAAATGATGGGCAACCCGAGTCCGGTGCCCTGCCCCTTCTCCTTGGTGGTGAAAAAAGGCTCAAACATCTTGTCCATATTTTGTTTTGATATGCCTGTTCCTGTGTCCTGTATGCGGATATAGAACGCATCCTCACCCTCTTTGTCATCCACTTTCACCGTCAACTCACCGCCCATGGGCATGGCATCCACCGCATTTTTAAACAAGTTGGCAAACACCTGAACCATTTGGCTCTGGTCGCATTCGATCACCGGATTCTGTGCGTTGATCCGCACATCCAGATCGATGTTCTTTGGAAGAACAAAGGCTTTCAGCCCATTGTCGATGAGTTTTTTAATGTTTACCTGGTCAATCACGACCTTGGTTTTTCTGGCGAAATTCAGCAGGCCGCCCACGATATTTTTGCACCGGTCTGCCTGCTCTACAATCATTTTCAGGTCAGTGTAAAACGGAGATTCGGGGTCCATTTCATCCAGAAGGATGTGGCTGTACATGATCACTACACCAAGCGGATTATTCACTTCATGGGCAATTCCTGCTGCCATCTGCCCCATATTGGCAAGCTTTTCGCTTTGCTTCAGGGCCGCCTGGGTCGAGGCCAGTTTGTTGTTGGATACATCCAGCTCACGGATATACTCATGCAGCTGCTCAATGGTATGGGGCAGACACATCTCGGTTTCAGCAAGTCCCTGAATGATGGAAATGGCGTGCTCATAACAGGTGTCATAACCGCAGGCACCGCAGTTCAATTCATCAGCCGGCTCATTCTTACCGATCTTCTGCAAAACTTTACGAATTTCTTTTTCATCAGGCAAAGTAGGGAAGCGCTGATCATCTGCCTCAAAATTCCGGCTCAGGTCCAGCTTCAGGTAAGTGGACAGGTTATTTTGCCAGTTCTCTATATCTATTTTGTCAAATCGTCGCTTGGCAAAGTTGGAAATGCTTTTACGTTTAAAAAAGAATTTGCTGGTGTTGCTCATTCCGGGGCCGTTGATGCAACCGTTACAGCAAAGCAAGTCAAACATTTTGGCATCCAGGTACCCCTCTTCAAATTCACGAAGTACCTCAATGATGTCGTGTCGTCCTTCCGCCACCACAATATCCCCTTTTACGAAATCCTCATCCAGGTCAACGGTTTGAAGCATTCCGCCGCTGATGGGAAAGATAGCGCCTTTACCGGCTACAGGCGGATCGAAATCTATCGGTTCCACATCCTCTGCCTTCACCCCTTTTTCAGCAAACATCCGGCGAAGCTCCACAAAAGAAATAACCTCATCGATCAGTCCGTCAAATTGTTTCTCTGCGGCTTCTACTTTTTTGGCAATGCAGGGGCCAATAAAAACAATCCTGAGATCATTCCCGTACTTCTCCTTGAGCACTTTTGCGGTAGCTACCATGGGGGAAACCACCTGAATCAGTGAGTCGATGATCTGGGGATGGTGTTTTTCCACGTAACTCACAATGGCCGGACAACTGGTTGAAATCAACGGACGATTGGGCCCGGCCTGCAACATATCTTTGTATTTGCTGGCAATCAATTCTGCCCCGAAAGCTACCTCATTCACATAAGAGAAACCGAGGGCTTTGACCATGCCCACAAAATTCTGATGAGACTTAATATCCGTAAACTCTCCCGATATGCTCGGGGCCACAATGGCTGCCACAGGTTGATCCCCACTCAGCAGTTTCTTCACCTTGTCAATGGAAAACACGAACATTTTCGCATCGCGGCTGCAAACACGAATGCAATTACCGCAGGCAATACACCGTCCGGGAATGATCTCAGCCTGCCCGCCCTCGATCTTAATGGCTTTGGCCGGGCATTCACGCACACAGGTATAGCATACCTTGCAACGATCCTTGACCGTATAAATAATATTCGATGTTTCTTTTTCAGGCATAAGCCCTCCTTTTCTTTTATTCGGACGTCCGGTCAACAAAAACGGGTTTCAGCCATTCTTCCGCCAGCTCATTGCCCGGACTCAATTTTTCATCTCTGAACAACTTCCCGGCCTTTAAATTTTCCCTGGCATACTTCTTCTCCGCAGACTTTTCCATTTCCAGACACATTTTCTTCCTGGTTCTGGCCATCTCAAAGCCCCGGCTGATCGGCTGTCCGCCACCGCCCACACATCCGTCAAGGCAAGCCATCACTTCCACGTAGTGGATATCATCCCTGCCCTCCTGTTTTAAATGCTTTAGGTAATTCTCCGCTTCAGCTATGCTGCTCACCCAGGCAAAACCCAGTTGTTTTCCGCCAACGGTCAGTTTTATTTCCCGTCTGCCTGTCATGTTTTTGGGCGGATTGAACTTGAACCTTTCCTTCTTGCCGTGGCCCATCATATAAAAGAGCTGTTCAGCCACAGCTTCAGCCTTACCGCCCGAATAGCCATGTTTCCAGGCAACAGATGAAGCTTCGTTATAAGGCTCATCCATCTTTTCTTCATTCATTTGCGCAAGATCCAGGCCAAAACTGCGCAGCAGTTGAAACAGCTCCCGGACCGTCAGCACGGCATCAACCTCTGAGATACCTTTATGGGTGTTTTCCTCTCTGGAGGATTCATATTTATTCCCTACACAAGGCATTACCGACACACTGAAGATGTTTTCATTATCCAGTTCATGCTGTTCCGCATAGATTGTTTTTACCATGGCCCCCATGATCTGCTGTGGGGATTTCACCTGAGACAGCCGGTTCAGCATCTCCGGATGATGGTCTTCCGTATAACGCACCCATGCCGGACAACAGGAAGATATAACAGGGAAGTCCCCGCTTGTCGTTTCCAGCCGCTCTTTCAGTATGCGGGCTTCTTCCAGGACATTCACATCACTGGCAAACCCCAGGTTAAATATGCGGGAGGCCCCACATCTTTTTAACGCATAGGCAATGCGTTCCATGGCAAGATGGCGGGATTTCATTTTCAGTTCCGCAGCCACGGAAGCTCCGACAGATGGACTGAGATGAAACACCACCATTTTGTCCTTGTTGCCCAGCGCGGTTTGCACCTTCTCCAGGTGAGAAATATCGATCAGGGCCGCAGTAGGGCAAACCTGAATGCACTGCCCGCAATGAATGCAGGTAGACACATTCAGCCCTTTATTGAAAGCACTGTTTACCGTGGTTTTGTTACCCCGGGAGATAAAATCCAGGGCAGTGACCAGCTGAACCTCTTCACACATCCTGACACAGCGGCTGCACAGCACACATTTGGCGGGATCACGTGCAACACTGGGACTTGAATAATCCGGATACAAGGTCTTTTGCTCTCCGTAATATTTTCTTTCCTTGATGTTCATATCCTCTGCCAGTGACTGCAGTTCACAGTGTCCGTTGCGCACGCAATAAAGGCAATCATCAGGGTGGTTCGAGAGCAAAAGTTCAACGAGAGACTTTCTTGCACGCAGCACCCGCTGGGAGTTGGTCCTGACCTTCATCCCTTTTTCCACCTTTGAAGAACAGGAAGTGACCAGGTCTTTCCTTCCTTCCACTTCGACCACACATAACCGACAGGCACCCGTCGGAGAAAAACGGTTCATATGACAAAGGGTGGGAACCTTGATTCCGTTCCTGGTCAATGCCGTCAGCAGGCTTTCCCCTTCCCTGACATCAAGTTGATTGCTATTGACTTCTATTTGAAAATCCATAATGAAAAAACGCTGACATTATTTAATAACGACGGCATTAAATTTGCAAACGTCGTAACAAGTACCGCAGGCAATACATTTTTCCTGCACAATGAAATGCGGGTATCTTGGTGATCCGATGATGGCATCCATCGGGCATTTCTTAAAACAAGCCGTACAACCCGTACAGGCATCCACATCAATGTAATATACCTGCAAATCCGTACAAACATTGGCGTGGCATTTCCTTTCAAAAATGTGCGCCTCAAATTCTTTCTTAAAATATTTCAGGGTGTTCAATACGGCATTGGGCGAAGATTTTCCAAGAGAACAGAGGGATGTGTCCTTGATCACAGCTGCAAGACTTTTGAGCTGCATCACCCCTTTAAAGCGTTCAAGTGTCTGAAAAGAGTTGTTTTCTGAAGGGCGGCTGGTGGCATTTTCCATCACCTCCAGCATCCTGGCGGTACCCTCTCTGCAGGGAATACATTGCCCGCAACTTTCCTTTTTGAAAAAAGCGGTAAAAAATTTGGCCAGGTCAACCATACAGACCGTTTCATCCAGGACGACACAGGCACCACTCCCCAAAACTCCGCCAATACGATTCAGGTCCTCATAATCAACCCTTGTATCCAGGTTTTCCTGAGTGATGAAACTGCCACTGTTTATACCCAGTACAATTCCTTTGAATGCTTTTTCATTTTTTACACCCCCGCCTATTTGATGCACAATATCCTCGAAAGAGGTTCCCATGGGCACCTCAATGGTTCCGTAGCGGTTAATTTTTCCGGAAAGGGTGAAAAGCTTGGTCCCTTTGCTGCTTTCTGAGCCGGTTTCCCTGAACCAGTCCGGGCCGTTCTGAATGATCAGCGGAATGTTGAATAAGGTTTCCACATTATTGACCACGGTTGGTTTATTCCACAATCCACGCTCAGGCGGGTAAGGGGGTTTGAAAGCAGGAATGGCCCTTTTCCCCTCCAGGCTCTTGTTCAGGGCCGTCTCCTCGCCGCAGATAAATGCCCTGGCGCCTCTTTTAAGAATAATCTCAATATTTACCCCGGAGCCCAGTATATCATGACCAGTCAGTCCGTACGTACGGGCTTCCTCCAGGGCTTTTTCAAGCCGGTCACCGGCCAGCGCAGATTCTTTACGCAGAAAAATGTAGGCCTTGTTGGCCCCCGTTGCATAGGCACCGATCAGGGCCGCTTCAATAAGCCTGTGCGGATTGCTTTCGATAATGGCCCTGTTCATGTAACTGCCGGGATCACTTTCCACAGCGTTGCAGACAAAGAATTTCTGGTCGCTGGTGGTCCGGGATGCCGCAAGCCATTTCTTTCCTGTTGAAAAGGCTCCGCCCCCCCTGCCGGTCAGTCCGCTTGCTTCGACCATCTCACATAGCTGAAGAGGGGTATACCTGGAAATGGAATCTGCAAATGCCCGGTAGCCTCCTTTGGCAATGCAGGAGGAAACGGAAACCGGATCGATCCGGCCACAGTTTGAAGTAAGCAGTTTATGCTGCCCGGCAAAAAACGGATGATCTTCCATGTAAGGCACCTGCTCCCTCTCCCGGAGGATGGGGCTTTTATACTGGCCGGTAACGGGAAGATCGGGCAACGTATGGTTTAATACATCATCCAGTAAAAGCTGCACTTTGTCTTCCGTCACTGACGCGAAAGACAGCCGGGTTTTACCCGGTAGCTGAATGTCCACCACGGGTTCTGCCTGGCAAAGTCCCATGCATCCCCCTTCTATCAGTTGCGCATCAATATCCCGTTCTTCAAGGTATGTCCGGATACTCCGGTAGGTTTTATCAGCACCGGCAATGCGGCCACATGTGGCCATTCCCACATATATCAAAGCTTTGTCTATCCGCTCCCCGGCTATATACGACAAGGGCTTTTTCAGCTCAGGGTCTGCATCCCTCTCCGGATTCAACAAAACCTTACTGATCAGAAAATCACGTGTATCGTCCAAATTACTCCAGGTCATATGGCGGAATTTTCTATTTCCCTGAAAGATTCAATGAGGTTTTTCAAAGAATCCAGGGTCACATTCGTATAGTATTGATCATTCACTGCAATCACAGGTGCCAGGCCACAGGCTCCGATACAGCTTACAAGTTCAAGGCTGAATAATCCTTCCTTATCAGTTTCTCCGTCTTTCACTTTCAACTGCTTCTCCAGTTCCCTGACCAGCATACCGGTACCGGTCACATGACAGGCAGACCCGTGACAAACACGAAAATGATACTTACCGGATGCGGTGAAACGAAAATTGTCATAAAAAGTGGCCACCCCGTATATTTTATTGGTGCTGATATCAAGGTAGCGACCTACAGCGGAAATGATCTTTTCGGAAAGATATCCCTCCTCATCCTGAATGGCCTGCAACAGGGGGATCAGATCTTCCCGTTTTCTGTTTGGAAACTTCTCAAAAAAATGACCCAGATCTTCTTCCATAAACTCAATGTTGATATTTTATTCACAACCCTTGAACAAACAGGTTAAAAGTATAAAATATAATCATATGCAGGGAGAATTTTGCCAGAATTCATCCATAACAAAGATAAATAAAAAAATGTAAGCCAAGGATTTATTCAGCAAGTTGTGAAGGAATTAACTGTATATCTGAAAAGGTTTCTGTATTTTTGTTATTCAGCAATTTTTTGTTCACACAAAACGCGCAGGCTATGGGTCGGCAAATCCCTGAAGAGATTGTAATTTGTATGGGAAGCAGCTGTTTTTCCAGGGGCAATAAGAAAACCCTCGGACTCATCAAACAATACCTCAAAGAAAAGGAACTCGCGGGTAAAATTGTTTTCCGGGGTTCACACTGTTTCGGTGAATGCGAAAACGGCCCGGTGATTATTATCGGGTCTGAAAAACATATCCAGGTCAGTTCCGATCATGTAACCGACTTGCTGGATCGCTATTTCAACAACCCCGTTGAGTAATCAAAACGGACAGACATGAAAATCATTCAAATTGACCATAAGCGCTGTACAAAGTCATATGCCTGCATCAGGGCCTGTCCGGTCAAGGCCATTACCGCCCGAAGCCAGGATGGTATGCCGGTGGTGAATCACAATCGCTGCATAGGATGCGGCAGCTGCCTGTCGGTTTGTGCCTCCAACGCGGTTTCTCACTTCAGTGAGATCGAGGCCACCATTGAGCTCCTGGACTCCGATGACAAAGTGGCCGCCATTGTGGATCCGACCATAAGCGGGGAATTTCCCGACATCACCGACTACCGGAAATTTGTGGAAATGATCCGCACCCTTGGGTTCGATTACGTGAATGAAGTGTCCTTTGGTGTAGACCTGGTGGCCAGACAATACAAAAAATTGTTGTCTGACTTCAGGGGAAAATATTATTTGCTGGCCAACTGCCCTTCACTGGTTTCCTACGTGGAAAAATTTGTGCCAGAACTCACAGATAACCTGGCTCCCATTGTCACCCCGATGACCGCCACTGCAAAAGTTGTCAGGCAAGCCTTCGGGGAAAGGCTTAAAATCGTGTTTATTGGACCCTGTTTATCCGCCAAACATGAAGCCCGCCTTCACAAGGGAGACGGTGCCGTGGATGCGGTACTCACCTTCAAAGAGCTAAGAGAGCTATTTGAGAAGTATAAAATCAAGGAAGCGAAGGTGGAGTATTCAGATTTTGACAAACCCATCGGCAACCTCGGTTCACTCTATCCCATCAGCCAGGGAATCATCCATGCTGCAGGGCTGGACACTTCCCCGCTTACGGGATCTGTAATCACCGTGGAGGAAAAAACCAATATGCTGGATGTGGTGGACGAATTCAATGACCATCCCGAGTCGCTTAAAAAGAACTTCAATATTTTTTATCATGCAGGATGCCTGATGGGTCCGGGAACCACCGATCGCTCCAATAAATATCTTCGCCGCACAATGGTCGTGGATTATGTGCACAAACGCCTGAAGAATTTCGACAGCAAGCAATGGGAAGAAGCAATGGATCAATTCGAAAACCTGGATCTGGACAGAGGCTTCACCAAAGATGATCAGCGACTGCCTGAACCCGGGCAGGACCAATTGGAGGAGATTCTGAAAAGCCTGGGAAAAAGCATGGAGGAAACCGCTTCATGCAGTGCCTGCGGCTTCAGGAGCTGTAAAGATTTTGCAGCATCCGTCAGCCAGGGTCTTTCCGGACCCGAAACCTGCCTGAATTACTCCCTGAAGAAAAAACAGGAATACATCAAAACACTGAAGACCAATAATGAAACACTGAAGAAGAAACAGGAAAACCTGCTGGAGACAGAAAAAAAACTGCAGGAAGAGAACGTAAAAATCCGGCAACGTTCAGATACCACTTCCGCCCTGATGCAAAACCTGCCCTCCGCTTCGGTGATTGTAGACGACAAGCTGAAGGTGATCGAATCAAACCAGAGTTTCATCAAGGTATTGGGAGAAGACGCCCAGATGATCAATGAGGTGATCCCGGGGTTATCGGGAGCAGACCTGAAGACCCTCCTTCCTTACAATATTTATCATTTATTTGATTACGTACTGGAACATGATGAAAATATTGTGGGCAAAGACGTATATCATGATGACAGGTTACTGAATATCAGCATTTATTCCCTGAAACCCAATAAAGTTGTCGGAGCAGTTTTCCGTGATATGTATGTGGCGGAGGTCAGGCAGGAAGAGATTATCAACCGGGTAAGCGAGGTAATTGACGAAAACCTGAAAATGGTGCAGCAAATTGCTTTTTCTCTTGGCGAAGGAGCCAGCACCACAGAGAAAATGCTGAACTCCATCATTGAGACCTTCAGGAAAACCAAAAAAGAAGAATAATATTTTTTGAACCCCGGAAAACCGATGAAAGACGGCTTTTACATAGAAGTAGGCTCTGCCCAGAGAAACCATGTGGGAGAAAGAATATGCGGGGACACATTTCTCTCTGAGAAGATCAAAGAAGAAGGACGTACAGTGATAGTACTTTCAGACGGGATGGGCCACGGCGTAAAAGCCAACCTGCTGGCCACCCTGACCGCCACCATGGCCTTGAATTTCACCAAAGAGCACAAGGATGCGCACAAAATCGCCGAAATCATCATGAATACCCTTCCTGTGTGCAGTGAACGTAAAATCAGTTATGCGACTTTTACCATTGTGGACATTGAGGAAGACGGCCAGACGACCATCCTGAACTACGATAATCCGGATGCCATTATCATGCGTGAAAAGGAACATTTTCATCCGGAATGGCAGAACATCACACTGGAGGCACAGCAGCACAAGGACAAGGAGATCAGGGCCTGTACATTCAAAGCCCGGAAAGAAGACCGTATATTGCTGATGAGCGACGGCATCACCCAGTCAGGCCTTGGCAGGGGAAAATATCTGCTGGGATGGGGACAGGAAAACGTGGAAAATGCCGTGTACGAACAGGTCAACGAACAACCCCATATTTCTGCGGTGAAGCTGGCATCGGTTATCACCAACAGGGCGCACGCCAACGACGGATACCAGGCCAAGGACGACAGCAGTGTAGTGGTGGTATACTGCCGTGAACCACGTCGCCTGTTATTGTCTTCCGGTCCTCCTTTCGAAAAGAAAAAAGACAAAGAACTGGCGACAGTCGTAGAAAAATTCAACGGGAGGAAGATCATTTGCGGTGGTACCACTGCAGATATAGTGTCGCGGGAACTCAACATCCCCATCGAAGACACCCTGGAGTTTGATGATCCCGATCTGCCACCCATATCTTACATGGACGGGATAGACCTGGTTACAGAGGGAATTCTCACCCTGAGTAAGACCGCAGGCATCCTGGAGAATTACAGTGCCCGGACCGAACTGGGTAAGGGACCGGCAGATAAGATCGTCCGGGAGATCCTGGAAAGTGACGAAATCCACATGCTTGCCGGTACCGCCATCAATGTGGCCCACCAGGACCCCAACCTCCCGGTAGAACTGGAGATCAGACGTTCGGTAATGAAAAAGATTGCGCGCATTCTGGAGGAAAAATTTCTGAAAGAAGTAAGCCTGAGGTACATCTGACAGTAATCCCAAAACAGTATCTTTGCCTTACAACGAAGCTTTCCCGGCTATGGAATACGATTCAATTTATATGGAACGATGCATTGAGCTGGCCAGAAACGGGCTGGGGAAAACAGCACCAAATCCACTGGTCGGATCGGTGATCGTTCACAACAACCGGATCATCGGTGAGGGCTATCATCACCGCTATGGTGACCACCATGCCGAAGTCCGTGCCATTTCCACTGTCCGGAACAGGGAACTGCTGAAGGATTCCACATTGTATGTCAGCCTGGAACCCTGCTGCCATCATGGAAAAACGCCGCCCTGTACCGACCTGATCCTGGAATCGGGCATTCCCAGGGTGGTGATCGGCACAACCGACCCTTTTGATGAAGTGGCCGGCAAAGGGATTGCCAAGCTGCGCAGCAACGGGTGTGATGTCAAAGTAGGCGTCCTGAAGGACAAATGCAGGACCCTTAATAAGCGGTTTTTCACTTTTCATGAAAAAAAACGCCCTTACGTAGTCCTGAAATGGGCAGAAACAGCAGACGGTTACATTGACACGGTAAGGTCGCCGGGTGCTGTAAACCGCCCCACCTGGATTACCAGTGAAAAACTGCGTATGCTGGTTCACAAATGGCGCACTGAGGAAGCGTCCATCATGGTCGGCACCCAAACAGCACTGAAGGACAATCCCATGCTGAATATCCGTGACTGGCACGGTACTTCCCCCATTCGCCTGGTTATAGACAGATCGTTGAAGTTACCCGGTACGCTCCATTTAATGGACAAAAGTCAGCCTACCGTCATTTTTAATGAAATAAAAGAGGAGCAGGAAGGACAGCTCAATTATGTCAAAATCAGGAACCGTGAAAAACTTACCGGTCAGATCATGCAATACCTTTACGCGGAAGGGATCCAGTCACTGCTTGTTGAAGGGGGCCGTCAATTGCTCCAGAGTTTTATTGACGACGGAATGTGGGATGAAGCAAGAATTTTTACCGGGAAGCAGTTTTTTGGAAACGGGGTGCGGGCTCCGGAGATCAATCCTTCGCGACCTGTTTCTTACATACCCGTAGGCACAGAGAGCCTGTACCTGATTTACAACGTGTAAGCATCATCCGGTATGCAGGAGAAAGACACTTACAAAACCATAAAGACACGCTCAGAAGGGTTGTACAAAGACAAAGGGAGCAAATTTATTGCGCTTGCCTGCCCTGTCAGCAACGAGGAAGAAGCAAGGGAACGTCTTGCTGAAGTAAAAAACACCTATCACGACGCCCGGCACCATTGTTATGCCTGGGTTTTCGGCTACCAACAGGAAAACTGGCGGATCAATGACGACGGAGAACCGTCGGGCACTGCGGGAAAGCCGATTTACGGGCAGATTCTTTCCGCAGGGCTGACCAATATTCTTATCATTGTGGTACGCTATTTTGGCGGCACCAAACTGGGCGTAAGGGGCCTGATCAATGCGCATAAAGGTGCTGCCAAAGAGGCCATCGACAATAACCGCATCCAGAAAAAAACCATTCGCAACTACTACCGGCTGTCGTT
>SKUN01000201.1 GCA_007129945.1 Bacteroidales bacterium | reverse complement strand
GCTTACGGAAGGATATTTCTTTCCATCTACCACATGACGGAAAGACCTTTGTTCTATTTTGGCCTTTTGGCAATGATCCTTGGTACATTGCTTTTTATTGCCGGATTCCTGGGTGAACTGATCTCCCGCAATGCCCCCGACAGAAACAAATACTTCATTGAAGAGCGAACCGGCCATTGTGCCGATAATCAATAGGGTAGTCTATGTCTAAAGTGGTGATCCTGGGTTCGGCATATCCCCTTCGCGGAGGAGGACTGGCCACATTCAACGAAAGGATGGCCAGGGAGTTCATGGACCAGGGGCATGAGGTGACCATTTACACCTTTTCCCTGCAGTATCCGGGAATTCTGTTCCCGGGAAAGACCCAGTATTCTGATGAGGATCCGCCCGGCGACCTTGACATCCGGGTAAAAGTAAACAGCATCAATCCGCTTAACTGGATCAGGGTGGGGCGGGAGCTTAAAAAGCTCAGGCCGGACTTGTTGGTGATCAGGTACTGGCTGCCGTTTATGGCCCCGTGCCTGGGAAGTATTGCGGGAATTACCCGGAAAAACAAACATACCCGGGTGGTGGCCATCACCGACAATATACTGCCTCATGAGAAACGGCCCGGTGATACTTTACTCACCAGGTATTTCCTGAAAAAAATACATGGGTTTGTGTCAATGACTGACGCAGTGGCCAGTGATCTGATGAAATTCGGGATTGACAAATCGCGTGTTGCAATTTGTCCGCACCCGCTTTACGACAATTTCGGAAAGGGGGTGACCAGGGAGGCTGCCCGGAAAGAACTTGGGATTGACGATGCGCAAAACCTGGTGTTGTTTTTTGGATTTATACGAGATTACAAGGGGCTTGATCTCCTACTGGAAGCTTTTGCCAGGGAAGAGGTAAGGGAGTTGCCGGTGAAACTGCTGGTGGCCGGAGAATTTTATACCCGTCCGGAACCCTATCATGAGCTGGCCGGATCGCTGAAAATTGATGACCGGGTGATCTGGCATACCCATTTTATCCCTAATAACCAGGTAAAGAATTATTTCTGTGCGGCAGACCTTGTGGCGCAGCCCTACAAAAGTGCCACCCAAAGCGGGGTGACCCAGATTGCCTACCATTTTGAAAAGCCCATGCTGGTAACCAATGTGGGCGGATTGCCGGAAATGGTGAGTGACGGGAAGGCAGGCTATGTAGTGGAACCTGAACCAAAGGCCATTGCCCGCTCTATCGCACAATTTGTTAATAAAAATGAAGCGAAAGCCCTGTCACATACATTAAAAGAAGAAAAGCAACGTTTTTCCTGGGAGAGGCTTGTAAAAGCCCTGTTTGAAGTCTCAGTTAAATAAAAATATCGCATGGAGGTTAGAAAACAGATCGAAAAGTCGATTGAATTGCAGCATAAGTTGTTGTCGGATGAGGCCATGTTGTCGCGGATTGAGAGCTGTGTTCAGCTTATTACTGAAACATACAAGGCCGGCGGCAAAGTGTTGTTTTGCGGCAACGGGGGGAGTGCTGCGGATGCCCAGCATCTTTCGGCTGAGCTGAGCGGATGCTTTTACATGGACCGTGATCCGCTGAATGCAGAGGCCCTGCATGTAAATGCATCATTTATGACTGCCACAGCCAATGACCAGTCTTTTGACAAAGTCTACAAACGCATGGTGGAGGCCACTGGAAATAAAGGAGACGTACTGGTGGCACTCTCCACCTCCGGAACTTCCTCCAATATTCTCAAAGCATTGAAGGCGGCCGCTGAACGGGGCATGAAGACCATCGGCATGACCGGATCCGACGGCCGCAGGATGGCTGAATATTGTGATGTGCTTCTCCGGGTTCCGTCTGCGGACACACCCCGGATTCAGGAAATGCACATGCTTCTCGGCCATATTGTCTGTGAGAACGTGGAATCCATTTTGTTCAGGAGATGAATGAGTGGCATCGACGAATCAGCCTGGGCAACTGGTCCTTGTTCCTGGATCGCGACGGGGTATTGAATCAACGTCCGGGTGACGGGTATGTACTGAATCCTGCCCAATTCCAATGGTCGGACGGCAGCCTGGAGGCCCTGGTCGGTTTACAGGGTATTTTTCAGCACATTGTGGTGGTGACCAACCAGCAGGGCGTGGGCAAAGGGTTGATGCAGGCTTCGGATCTGGAGGAGATCAATACGGGGATGCTTGCTGAGATCAGGGAGGCAGGCGGACATGTGGACGGAATTTATTCAGCCACAGGCTTGCGCTCATCTGACAGTTTTCAGCGTAAACCCGGGCCCGGCATGGCACTGGAAGCCGCCAGGGAATTTCCCGGGATCTGTTTTTCCCGCAGCATTATGGCGGGGGATACCTTTTCGGATATGTTGTTCGGGTTGCGGCTTGGCATGGTGACCGTATTGATCGGGCAGGGAAATGTTCCTCCCCGGTATCATCGGGCAGTGGATTTTCGTTTTGCCAGCCTGTGGGATTTTACTAACTTTATGGTAAAGGGCATCCGAAATTCCTGAATAGTCATAAAACCGGAATAATAAATCAATGAGTAAAGGAAAAGTATTAATGGCAATGAGTGGCGGACTGGACAGCAGTGTAGCTGCCATGATGCTGATCAGGGAAGGCTATGAACTGGTGGGAATCACCATGAAAACCTGGGAGTTTGCGGACTCCGCTGCCAGCGGGAAGGAAACCGGGTGTTGCAGCCTGGACTCCATCCACGATGCCCGGCATCTGGCCGTCAGCCTGGGCTTCCCCCACTATGTACTGGATATACGTGAAGAGTTCAACCGCTATATTGTGGATGATTTCGTGAACCAGTATCTGAAAGGGAGGACGCCCAACCCCTGCGTGCTTTGCAATACTTTCATCAAATGGGAAGCACTCCTTAAAAGGGCAGATCAGCTGGGATGCGACTATATCGCCACCGGGCACTATGCCCGCATCCGGGAAGAAAACGGCCGGAAAGTGCTCTACAAGGGGGCCGATGCTGCTAAAGACCAGAGTTATGTGCTGTGGGGGTTGTCGCAGGAATTTCTAAGGAGAACGATTTTCCCCCTTGGTGATTATACCAAACCTCAGATCAGGGAAATGGCCAGGGAAGCGGGCTTTGAAGAGATCGCCGGCAAACGGGAAAGCTATGAGATCTGTTTCATTCCGGACAATGACTATCGTGGTTTCCTGAAAAGGAGGGTACCTGACCTGGAAGAACAGACAAAGGATGGCACTTTTGTGGATAAAGAAGGCAATGTGCTGGGCCGGCACCAGGGATTTCCGTTTTATACCATTGGTCAGCGCAAGGGGTTGAATGTGGCAGTGGGAGAACCCTTGTATGTGACCCGGATCATTCCGGAAACCAACACGGTGGTGTTGGGCAAAAAACCGGATACTTTTGCCAGGGAGTTTTCCGTGAGTCAGTTTAATCTCATTAAATTCAGTTCGCTTCCCGCTCAAATGGAAGCCACGGTAAAAATCAGGTATAAGGACCCCGGTCATCCGGCCACCATCTGTTCTGACAAAAAAAACAGGCTTGTGCATGTAAAACTGCACGAAGATGTTTCAGCCGTTACACCCGGCCAGTCAGCTGTTGTTTACGATGAAAACGATGTAATCGGCGGCGGATTCATAGAGAAGCCCTGACTTTTCCTTTCTTATTTTCTCATATTCCCTGCCATGGTACAGGTCGGATAATTTTATGCGATTCTCAGGGGGTTAATGGGATCAGCCATTGACAAACCTGCATCATTTTGGCAAACGTGCATTACTTTGGCAAACATGCATCACACAGATCTTCGGACCTCGGCAGCTTCCTGCTGTGAACCATTCAGGTAATCAGATCATATCCGGGCACGGGCAGGGGAGGTCTTTCCTTGTTCATCATCCATTTCCTTATTCCATAACCATTTTCCGGTAGTAATTTCGACCTTGTGATGATTTCACATTTAGAGGTTATTGTACCATTCAATGACAATTCACAAACCCACCTAAATCACAAATGGCAAAATTACAATCGCAACCTGAATCTATAAATGTAAACCAAACACAATAACGTACTGTCTTACAGTATATAAACAAATTGATTGATAAAGAGTTACAAATGTAAAAAACTGCAATTGTGAAATATTGACCGAAAGGCGATAATTTAAAACTAAAAAAATTATAAAGAGCTATAAACCAGTATTTAAAAGAGCTTATATAGAGTATTGAATTAATTATGGGGTATTCGCAGGCCAATATTATCAGATATCAGTTATGTTAGGTATAATAGTCATTAAATAAAACAATTATAGCTAATAAATAAAGGATAACTATAAGAAAACCAATAAATCACAAATGTAAGGTGTTAACAAATCACAAAAGGAACTTTAAAAATGAAATGGAATTTGTATCTTTATACTATTGTAAACAGTTGTAAATTTCAGCTATATGCTTGTACAACGCGTCAAAAACATCATTGCTGCAAAGAATATGACAGCATCTCGATTTGCAGACCATATCGG
>SKUN01000028.1 GCA_007129945.1 Bacteroidales bacterium | reverse complement strand
TTTGTTTTTTGGAAAATCTTTATAACTTTAGGGCTGTAAAACCGGAACAAGCTTTGCCAGATTCAATTCTCCGGCATAAGTAATTTTGTTTAAAATCTTAATACTATGCATGCTAAACACCTTTTAAAGGCTGTTGCCATGGTGGCTTCAGTGATGGTGGCAGGAATCATTCCCGCCCAATCCCAAAATGAATTACCCTCCGTTCAATGGAGTGATGTGGCAGAATGGAAGCAAATTTCCGGTGCCTCCGTGACATTGTCGGCCAACGGACAATGGATGGCCTACTGGTACAGCCCCAACAAAGGAGACTCGGAGTTGATGCTTCAGCATACCACTGAGGACATCAAAAAGAGCTGGCCAATTGGTGAGGCCGGCGGAAACGCAAGAAACGCCATTCAGTTCAATCAAACCGGCACCCATCTTGCTTTTGTGGTTTTCCCGACAGAAGAAGAGAAGGAAAAGGCATCGCGCAACAACCAGCCAAAGAGTACGCTGAAAGTGGTTGACCTGGATGATTTTGAGGAAAAAGAGTTCAGGAACCTCCGCACCTTTTCTTTCGGAGGAGAAAATTATCCGGACTGGCTGGCCGTACACCTTGTCACTCCTGAAACGGATAACGGCGATGATGCAGGCCGGGGTACAGATATGCTGCTCTATGATATTTCTTCATCCCACACATATAATATCGGGAATGTCAGCATGTATTCCTTCAACAAAGAGGGCGAGTGGCTGGCTTATATTGTGGATGCCTTTGGCAAAGCAGGCAACGGAATTTTTCTGAGAAATATGGAAACCGGGCAAACCCTTGCTGCGGAAAATGATGAAGCCTCTTACAGGTCGATGCGATGGACCACTGAGGGAGATGGCCTGACCGCTCTGAAACTGGTAGAAGATGAAGATTGGGAGGATGACATTTTTCATTTGATTGCCTTCAGGGGTTTTGACAGCCATCCCGATAAAATCATTTTCAATCCGCATGAGGATGGTGCTTTCCCGGAAGATATGGCACTCAGTCCGAACCGTCAGCCTTCGTGGTCGGATGACCTGAGCCGGCTGGAATTCGGGATTCATTTTGCAGAGCGTAAAGAGGATGAGGCGGAAGCTGATACTACAGATACCGATAATGGTCGGGGAAGTGCAGGGGGGAACCGCAATGACGATGAGAAGCCCGATGTGGTGATCTGGCACTGGCAGGACAGCCGCCTGCAGTCGGTGCAGCAACGCCGCCGCAGCAGTGATGAAAATTTAAGTTATGTGTCGGTGTATCACGTGGAGGATGCGCAATTTGTGCAGCTGGCCGATGAGGATGTGCGTAGCGTCATGATTTACCCTGAAGGCCCCTATGCCATCGGGTATGACAATACAGCCTATGAATTGTTAAGCAGCCTGAGCGGGAGAACTTACCGCGACCTCTACAAGATTGATCTGCGAACCGGAGAAAAAGAGATGATACTGGAACAATGGTTCAACGCGGGCGGAACCCCTGTTTCTCCGGATGGGACTTACATGCTTTTTTACCAGGAAGGAGACTATCATACCTATAACTTGTTGAATGATGAGATTACAAATATCACCGAAAATATCCCCACTTCTTTTATTAATGCGCTGAGTGACATCAACGTGGAGTATCCTCCGACACCTTCCTGGGGGTGGACCAGTGATTCTGACAATGTATTACTCCGCGACAACCATGATGTATGGCTTGTCAGGGCAGACGGAAGCGGTTCAGAAAACCTGACTTTAGATGGCGCAGAAAATGACCGGGTGTATCAGTTTCGCCTGAGGGTAGATACAGAAAACGAGAAAGGCATAGACCTGGATAAACCTCTCTATATGCGCATCATCGACAATGAAACGAAGGAGACCGGTATTGCGCGGATCAATGGTGGCCGGCCCGGCCCGGAAACGTTGCTTTATGGTGATGCCATGTTTATGGGGCTGTCAAAGGCCGATGAAGCCGAGGTGTATACTTACGTTCGTCAAACACCGCAGGAAGCACCTGAATATTATGTGGTTTTCAATGATGCATTACGTAATGGCAGGCAGCTCACAAAAACGTATCCCGAGCAGGAAGAGTTTGCCTGGTCGCCGGGGCAGAAACTCATCAGTTATGTCAGTGACAAGGGCGATACGCTGCAGGCTGCCCTTTACTTGCCGGCAGGATACCAGGAAGGGGAAAGTTATCCGACCGTGGTTTATATCTATGAGCGCCTTACCCAGAATTTGTTCGGGTATGCCCGCCCGTCTTTCCCCGGTGGTGGCTTTAACCGAAGCATGTATACCAGCAACGGATATGCGGTATTGATGCCGGATATTGCCTATGAACTGAATGATCCAGGTATGTCGGCCGTGTGGTGCGTGCTTCCTGCCCTGGATGCTGCCGAAGAAACAGGTATTGTAGACCCGGACAAAGTGGCCATTCACGGCCACTCCTGGGGTGGCTACCAGACTTCTTTCCTGATCACCCAGACCGACCGGTTTAAAGCCGCGGTAGCCGGGGCACCCCTGACCAATATGATCAGTATGTACAGCCTGATCTACTGGAATACCGGCGGAACCAACCAGGCTATTTTTGAAAGCAGCCAGGGCCGGTTGACCTCGGGCTACTGGGATAACTGGGATGCCTATAAGCGGAACTCTCCGGTTTATTTTGCGCAGGATGTGGAAACACCGCTGCTGCTGATGCACAATGACGAGGACGGGGCTGTGGATTTCACACAGGGAGTGGAATACTACAATACCCTGCGGCGTCTTGAAAAACCGGTGATCATGCTGCAGTATGAGGGGGAGAACCACGGGCTCAGGAAACGTGCCAACCAGATCGATTATGCCGTTCGAATGATGGAGTACCTTGATCATTATCTGAAAGGGGCGGAGGCCCCCGGCTGGATCACGGAAGGTGTGCCTCTGCTTGAAATGGAGCAGCACCTGGAGGAACGGCCCGAAGTGCTCAACAAAAAATGAACACAGGATGTTAATAATGGCGCAGGAGGATCGTCAGTGAGGCGTCAGTTTTATTTATACCGAAATGTTTTTATTTTTGAATAGCCCGTAAAATTTTGCCATTGGAGTGAAAAGGCCGGGGCCTTTGCTTTTATTACATAATTATCTGTCAATTCCGGAAGTGTATGAAAAGTCCACAGCAAGAAGAACCCAAAGAACCGCTGGATCCCACCCTGAAATCAGAAGATCACCTGATCAGCAAGAATAAATACTTTGACGTAGATCATTGGGTGTTCTGGCCGTCAGCGGTATTGATCTTGTTTTTTATTGCCACCACCCTGATCATCGGTGAACCGATGACCCGGGTTTTTGCCGCCCTTCAGGACAGCATCGTACAGAACGGGGGATGGTTTTTTGTGATGGCGGTGAATTTCTTCCTGATTTTTTCCCTCGTAATGGCCACCACCAAGTATGGGAATATCCGGCTTGGAGGCAGAAGAGCGAAACCGGAATTCAATACGGCTGCCTGGTTTTCCATGCTTTTCAGCGCAGGGATGGGTATCGGTATTCTTTTCTGGAGTGTGGGGGAACCCATTCTTCACTACGTAGCTCCTCCCTACGGCCCGGGAGAAACTGCAGGCTCATCCAAGTTGGCCATGAAAGTTACCTTCCTGCACTGGGGGCTCCATGCCTGGGGGATATATGCCCTTGTGGGGATGGCGCTGGCCTTTTTTACCTTTAACAGGAAACTGCCGCTAACGATCAGTTCTGTTTTTGAGCCGCTTATCGGTAACCGTATTTACGGGGGATGGGGCAAAGCGATCAATGTGCTGGCCGTGGTGGCCACCTTGTTCGGACTGGCCACATCCCTGGGGCTGGGTGTACAGCAGGTGAGTGCCGGATTAAACCACTTAATTGGGATGTCCGACACAGTGACCAACCAGGTGATCCTTATCGGGATCATTACCCTGGCAGCCACGGGATCGGTTATAGCCGGACTGAGCCACGGGGTCAAAAGATTGAGTCAGCTGAATATCATAATCGGCGCGTTTTTCCTGCTTTTTATCCTGATCGTGGGCCCTACGCTTTTCATCTTCGGCTCTTTTGTGGAAAACATCGGGGGCTATCTGGATAACTTTTTTGAGCTGAGCTTCTGGACAGAAACCTATCAGCAGTCAGACTGGCAGAAAGACTGGACGGTGTTTTACTGGGCGTGGTGGATCTCCTGGTCTCCGTTTGTGGGGATGTTCATTGCGCGTATCTCCAGGGGAAGAACATTGCGGGAATTTATTTTAGGGGTGCTGATTGTTCCGACCCTTATTACCTTCTTGTGGTTGTCGGCCTTTGGCGGGTCTGCCATATTCCTCGAACTCAACGGACTTGCTGATATCTCAGGAGCGGTGCAGGAAAATGTGGCCACCTCGTTATACAGGCTTTTGGAACAGTTCCCGCTTGGCACAGTGACTTCCATTGTGGGCGTGGTGTTGGTAACCAGTTTCTTTGTGACCTCTTCCGACTCCGGGTCGCTGGTAATTGACAGCCTGACAGCCGGGGGCAAACTCGATGCCCCTGTTGCACAACGTGTTTTCTGGGCTGTGACCGAGGGCGGTGTTGCGGCTGTTCTGCTTATCGGCGGAGGACTGGCTGCTCTGCAAACGGCCGCCATCACTACGGGCCTTCCATTTGCCATTGTACTGGTTGTGATGTCTTACAGCCTGCTGAAAGGGCTCAGGGAGGAGCATTTCAAACTCAGGCGTTTTGAACTGGAAAAAGAGCGCAAATCTTACCAGGACATTATTCAGGACCTGATCAAGAAAAGAGAAAAATCTTCAAAAAAAGAAAAATAGGCCGTCATGCAAGTATTTAAGAACCTTCTGGTAAGTCTGGACCTTACAGACATGGACGATACCCTGATCAAGTACTCCAATTTCCTGGCGAAAACTTTTCGTCCGGATTCCGTCACATTCATCCACGTAATGGAACTCGTGGATATTCCCGATGAACTGGCCGAAGCTTTTCCGGACATGGATAAACCGATCACGGAGATAGTCCGGGAGGAGATCCAGGAAAAGGTGGATGAGCTGTTTGAATCTTCTGCAGAATTAAAGCGGGGGGTCAAAGTGGTGGTGAGTCACGGCAGCACCACTGAGGGGATTGTGGAGTTTGCCCGCAAAAACAAAACTGACCTGGCCCTGCTGGGAAAAAAGATCGGCTACGACGGTGAAGGTGGCGTGGCAAGAAAAATCGTCGGTCTGATCCCGTCGTCGGTGTTGCTGGTGAGCGAGATCTCACCCCAGGAGGTCGGGAAAATACTGGTCAGGATGGATTTTTCCAGCATTTCCGCCATTGCGATGCAGACAGCCCGTGGAATTGCGGAAGCCACAGGGGCAGAGGTGAATTGTCACCACGTGTACAAGTTGCCCCTGAATTTTTTCCCTCAGCAGTCTCCGGCCGAAGTGCAAAAACTGAAAAAGCGGCTGAGCGATTATGTGCAATCGACTTATAAAGCTTTCCTGAAAAAGCATAAGCTGGATCAGCATGTCCCCTGTACTTTTTCCATGGACCTGCACGGGGAGGAAGCCCAGATTTTATACAACCAGGCGATAAAAACGGATGCGGACCTGATACTTGTCGGGAGTAAGATCAAATCGCAACTGGCCAACGTGATGCTGGACAGTACGTCAGAAAAGCTCGCCGGCGCCAATAAGAGCATTCCTGTTTTGGTGGTCAAGGACCGTAAACAGTCCATTGGTTTTTTGAAAGCATTGTTTGACTAAACCCCCGGAACCATGAAAAAATGTATGATTGTTTGCCTGTTGCTTTTGGGGATCACCTTCGGTTGCGGAACCCCTGACCGGCAGGATGAAAGAGAACGAGAGGTTTACCTGGTATATACTGACTGGGCTGAAAGTGTTGCATTGACAACCCTTTCGGATGTATTGCTCAGTAATTACCTGGGGTACAAGGTTACAACCCGTCTTACCGGGGTGGATACCGTATTCAGTGATATTGCGGCAGGACGTGCCGATCTGTTTGTGGATGTCTGGGTGCCGCATACGCATGCCGGGTTTATGGAATTGTACGAAGATCAGCTGGAGAACCTGGGGCCCAACTATAACGAGGCACGGACAGGGTTGGTGGTTCCTGATTATATGGCCGTTGAAAGCATTCCCGGACTAGAAAATTATTACAGCAACCCCATTGCCGGCATTGATACCAGCGCCGGCATTATGCGCAATACTGTGGAAGCGCTCCGTGCCTACCAGCTGAACAACGAACTGTTGGTGATGTCCGACCCGGAGATGTCCGAAAAACTTGGCAACGCCATCCGCCGCAGGGAAAATATCGTGGTAACCGGCTGGGAGCCCCACTGGATTTTTCACCGCTATGATCTGAAGTTCCTTGAAGACCCTCTGAATATTTATATGGAGGAGGAGTCTATTCATACCTATGCCCGGACAGGGTTCAGGGAAGATCACCCCAATGCGGCTACCTTGTTTGAGCGAATGGTATTGAGTGAGCGGCAGATCAACAGCCTGCTTTATGAGATCCGGCTAAGTGATGACCCTTATGAAGCAGTCAGGGAGTGGATCCGGCAGAATGAATTTGTGGTGAACCAATGGGTGCGGGGGTTGTCGCCTGAACGGGAAAAGATTATGTAGCGTTTTCCGGAAAATTATTATATTAGCTACATATTCAAATATCTCTGTAATGATGCATCTCAGGACACATCCCGGACTAAAATCAGTATTGATTATCTCACCTTTTGTGTTGGTCATGGCGGCCCTGTTATTCTCACATTGTGCGGGACCGGACGATGGGGAAGAGGCGCTGACCGGCCTGCAGGAAAAGGCCCTGGCGTTTACGGCCCCCTTGCCTGAAGATGCCTTTGAAGATGGGATGGAGCGTTGCGAAGAAAGGATTGAGCTGGGGAAAATGCTGTTTTTTGAACCCCGCCTTTCCAAAAGCGGCCTGATCAGTTGCAACACCTGTCATAACATGTCCACCTTCGGAGTGGATCAGTTGCCTGTTTCAATCGGGCATATGTGGCAGAAAGGCCCGCGTAATGCCCCGACGGTGCTCAATGCCGCCCTGCACAATTCTCAGTTCTGGGATGGCCGTGAGCCGGACGTGGAATCACAGGCCATCATGCCCATTCTGGATGAGCTGGAGATGGCGGCGACCGAAGAGCATGTGCTGGCGGTACTTGGATCAATGCCTGAGTATGTGGATCGTTTTGAACGTGTCTTTGCCGATGAGGAGGATCCGATGGTCTATGAGAATGTGGGCGTTGCCCTGGGTGCATTTGAACGGATATTGCTGACCCCTTATTCACCCTTTGACAATTTCCTGCGGGGTGATGCTGATGCATTGTCAGACAAAGAAAAGCAGGGCCTGCAGGTGTTTATGGATGTGGGCTGTCAGTCATGTCACGGGGGCGCAGCTTTGGGTGGTGGTGCTTTTGCCGTTTTTGAAACCCCTGCAGAACGTGAATCGGGAGAGAGTGACCTGGGCCGTTTTGACATTACCGGCAACGAGCTGCACAGGCATTCCTTCAAAGTTCCTTCGCTGCTGAATATTGCCCAGACCTATCCGTACCTGCACGACGGAAGTGTATGGAGCCTGGGTGAAACAGTGGACATTGTGGCCCGGGACATGCTGAATGAAGAGCTTACAGAGGAACAGAACGAACAAATCGTTGCTTTCCTGAAGGCGCTGACCGGTGAAATTCCGGCCTATGCACTGGAAAAGCCCATCCTGCCGGAGTCCACGCCGGAAACCCCCCGTCCGGGGTTTGATTAAAATATCATAAGGCAGACTGCCGGGATGCTCCTGCGATGTGTACGCTTTACTGTATGGACTTGTCTTACTTTCTGCATTCCCAAAGGGCAGTAATGCCGTTGAGGAAATGTGTGTATTCCGCGCTTTTGAAACCCGCCTCAAGAATTATTTTCTGTAAATCCGGTGCTGTATAATAGTCGATGGCCGAGTGGGCCAGGTAGCGGTATGCTGAACGGTGACCGGAAAGGAGCCCCCCGGCCGGTCCGGTAATATGTTTCATATAGATATGAAATAACTTACGCATCAGGGGGTTTCCCGGCTGACTGGTGTCTACGGCGACTAACGGGGCCCCGGGACGCAATACGCGGAGTATTTCTCTAAAGAACAGGTCTCTGTCGGGGTTTTTGTAGGTCAGATTACGAAAAGCAAAGGCAATGCCAATCGCGTCAAGGCTCTCATCTTCGAAAGGCATGTCTGCAACATCACCGTGAATAAATGAAATGCCGTTGAGCTTGCGTCGTGCTGCTTTTTTTCGTGCAAAATCCAGCATTGATTCACTGAAATCCAGCGCAAGAACGGTGGTTTCCGGTGTGGCCCTTTTTCTCAGATGCATGGCAAGGTCGCCCGTACCGGTGCAAAGATCCAATACTTTGGCCGGGTTGTCTGACAGTAATCGTCTGGCGGCCAATTTTCGCCAGTACTCGTCGATACCGAAGGTCAGCAGCCGGTTGATCCTGTCATAAGAAGGCGGCACGGCCCGGAATATTTTCTGCAGTGGCCGTGCCGCTTCTTTGTGTCCGTTGAATGTGTTGTTTTTCAATAGGTTCTGAGATTTCTGACAATTGTTTCTGAAATAATTACTGCATAGCTTCCAGGGCTTGTTCCACGGCCTCAAACATGGGCAGATTACTGATCTGTTCACCCACAGCTTCATTCATCCAGTGTCTCGGGGTTAATTGCCCGATGGAGAAAATGCGCAACTCCTCTTCGGCAAAATCCTTTTCGCTGACAAAGTCTTCCAGCTGAAATTTGATCAGGCGGCCGTAGGGGTAGTTGGACAGATAAAGCGGTGACTGAATCATATGTGAGTAGATTGCCAGCAAAGGATTGTCACGCGACTGGAATACGTCGGCATAATATTCATTCCAGATATCTTTGGAAATTTCCAGCACTGCTTCACGCAATTCTTCCGGTGTGGCTTCCGGGTTGTCATACAACCATTTCCATACATTCATATCAACCAGTGAGACGCCCATCATTTCGTAGTTGTCCCAGAATACGTCCAAAACCTCCAGGTGTTCCTGCATCGGGTCATCCTGTTGCATGCCAAGGAAATCGAGGTCCCTCTTCTGGTACATAAATGCAAGCGCCTCTGTGAAGGCAGTGTTGGGGATGCCATTGATGAAATAATTGTCTACAAAGTGGGTGCTGATGGTCTGCTCCACATTGTGACCAAATTCGTGGATGGCAATGTTGTACCCTTTATAATCCATGCCGTCTTCTCCGATCCTGGTACGCAGGTGAGAAGGCTTGCTGCGCATGGATGCCCGCCAGGCATGGCCCGATCCTCTTGCAGCGTCAACTTCGATCTTCCCGGCAATGAATTCTGCCATGTCCGGGCTGTGACCCAGCTCTCTCAATATTCTTGGGAGGTCCTGGTTCAGGGCATCCGCATCAGGGTATCTGCGCCTGGTGATCTCATCGAGTTCCTCTTCGGAGATGCCGCTGCGGGCCTTAAACCCGTCATACCAGAGGTCATAGGGGCGCAACTCACGGCCCAGACGTTCGCTGATCAGTTGGGCTGTTTCCCGCAAAAGCGGAGAATCGGCATATTCACGGAACAGTGCCTCCACCTCTTCCTGGGGGATTTCCATTCTGCTGTCAAAATTGCGCTTGATATAAGTGTCAAGATGCGGATAATACGGGTCCATATTATGCAGCGCATTGAAAATATTCAGCAGGTGCGCATAGCGACGTGATCCCTCCGGCTCAGGGGTAACTTCTTCCTGGCCTCTCCATAATTCATTGGTATGGGGATTCCATTCATATTCATCGCTGTTGATCACTTGCTCCGGAATGTCCTGGTTGATAATGCGAAGCATGACCTGGTAAAGCATTTCCTTTTTCTCCAGTCCGCCTGGCTGGCCGTAATTGGACTTGATTTCATCGCGGATGTTCCAGTGCGCCAGCAGCTTCATTCCTTCCGGGAAAGGTTTTTCGCCTTCCTCGTTGCGGAGTTCTCCGGCAAAAATATTGTATTCGGAAATATACATGCTGGCGTCATTGCTTGCCTGGCTGTAATTTTGCTGTAAAGCAGCAGGCACCCTTGCGGTGAAATAGTCTCCCAGCCTGGCATAGCCCCATTCACGGTCATTCCATGTTCCGCCCATCTCGTTTTTTTCCTCCAGTGTGTAGTGAGGGAAGTTCAGGGCAACCACAAAAGCAATTTTGCTGTCATACAGGTCGTCCTGTATGTGAGCTCCGGGGCTATAGGCTCCGAAAAGCTGATCGATGTAGTGGATGGGACCACGGTCTTCATGCAGCTGGCGATTCATTTCCAGGCTGATGCGGTTCATGTATCCGAACAGGTGCTCAAAATTGTGAGCCAGCCGGTCAAACACTTCGTCCAGTTCTTCCTGGCTGCCAATAAAGCGTTGCAGGCAGAATGTTTCGAAATCACCGGCACTTCCGTCTTTTTCACGCCATAATGTGGCGGCCTGTGTCACGCCTCTGCGGATCCGGTCTTCATGTTGTGCGCCGTGCTGTTCGGTAAGTTCTTCAACAACGCTTTCTATGGTGCGCTGATCCACCGGGCTCTGTTCTCCTGCATCATTGGCAGGGCCGCAGCCCGCAAAAAGTAATGCGACAGATAACATCAAGATAAATTTTCTCATAATTACATGTTTGGGTTAGGTGATTGATGGGTTTGATATGCGATACATAATCAAAGGGGCTATTGGCATCCTAGCGTTGATGGCCGAGGTGGTTCAATGCTTCTTCCAGTAAAATATCATAGTAATTTAAATAGTTATCCCGTGATATCGGAATAAAATTTTCGACAGGAGGGGGGTTGCCTTCCAGTACCACGCCATCGGGATGCATGGATCTTCCGTAATACCTCCCGTATTTATCTACGATGTCAACAGGGTGATCCACGTTGGGCCGGATGGTGTTGCCCATGCCCCATTCAAAATAGGCAACGGGCTCTCCGCTGATCGGGAAATGCAGGATCTCGCCGAATTCCCAGGTGCTGCTGAAACCTCCGACAGGCATGCCCACGGTATACCCCAGGTTGTTGTCAATGACCATGGATGCATACTGGTCAAGATGGGATCCTCCATAAGGGCCGAGCAATGACACCGTTTCACCTTTAAACCCAAAAGCAGCCGGTTGGTGGACGCCGTCTGAATCCTTTGGCAAATGGGCCAGCTTGTGGGGTACATTGGTGGTAAAATTGTCTCCCCTTTCATAGGCTTCCATGACGTCATTGGTGAGCCAGTCTATTTGCCGGGTTCCCCCGTCGGTTGTGCCACCCAGGGTGCCTTCTTCATAAGCCTTCAGGCGGTCTTCCACAAACAGGGGGGTGAGGTCGCTGAGCTTGAGATTGCCAAATGTTACCTTAAAAGGATCGGAAAAAAGCCTGGCGATCAGGTAGGCTCCGTTGGAACCGCCCCTTGCCCGGGTGCCGTCAAAAACAATGTCGTGGTTGAGTAAGCCGTTGGCATCGGCGTAAGCCAGCAGTGAGTCCACATCCTCAATCAGGGATGGCCTGAAGCCATACCAGTCAATGACCAGCACTTCCAGTTCCGGGTGCTCATACAGGTCGTAACTGATGGTCGAAATGGTTTTATGGAAGCCTTTATACCGGTCGTCGCCATGCAGTTTATAATGGCCTTCCCAACGGATCTCATCACGGTCGAGGTAGGGAAGGGTAAGACTGTAAACTTCTCCGTCAGCCCTTTCAAGCTGAAAGGTCACATCATTTTTGTCAAGCGGCACAGGCAGGCGGAAGTGCTGCTGAGGGATGGCTTCTGCCATCAGTCTCCAGAGACCGTTATAACTGGAGTAGCGCATAAAAAGACGCAATTCTTCAATGTATTCCTCTATGGGTATCTGGTTTACAGCAAGAAGCCGGTCGCCGATTTCGGGTGCTGTTTGTCCGGTGTGGCGGGAAATATCTGTGGCGTAATCCCCGATGAAAAAGAAGTAGTCGCCCGGCGTGGAATAGTCTGTCTGAAATATCAGCGGGGCACTCCGGTTCACATCCTGGTTTATCTGCAACCCTTCATCGACAGGATTTACCACGGCATGCCTGTCGCGGCGCACGTTGCTCATTTTCATCAGTACCTCAAACAATGCTTCATCGGTATCTGCGGCGATCATTTCCTCTTTGAACTGCAGCATGTCTTTGAGCGGGTCATAATTCATTACCCAGGTTTTGGGTTCAGCGATGGACTCTCGCTCAATGGTCTTTTCAATAAGATAATAAAACAGTGCTTCACGGTCTTCTTCGGTGCTGGTTCGCGCCCCGGGAACCTGCCCTGAAGACTGAACGGAGCAAAGAATCAGAAATAAAAGGGTAACAGAAATTTTTTGAAAAAAACAAGTAGTACACATAATGGTTGTTGATTGGTTTGAGTACAAGCAACGAAATTAATGTTTTTTCCGGATTTTTTTCAGATCCTCGGCGATCACATAGATGCCGGGCAGCATGATCAGGGTCAGAACCGTCCCGAAAGCCAGCCCGCCGATAATCGTCAGGGCCAGTGGTTGTAGAAGCTCCCCGCCCTCACCCAGGGCGAGTGCAAGCGGTGTCATGCCAAATATGGTCGTCAGTGTGGTCATCAGAATGGGCCGCAGCCTGACTGAACCTGCTTCTGCCACAGCATCCCGCGGCGACAGGCCTTCTTCCTGTTTTTTGTTTGCAAAGGCCACCAGCAGGATGGCATTATTGACCACAATACCAATCAGGAAGATCAACCCCAGCAAAACCGGAGCGCTCAGTGCTGTTCCCGTGATATAGAGTAAAAGGGCCGCCCCGGTGACAGCAAACGGCAGGCTGGTGAGGATCACCAGGGGGCTTGAAAGCTTTTCGTACTGAACAGCCATCACCACCAACACAAAGAAAATGGCCAGGATGATCGCCAGCCGCATTGAACGGTTGGTTTCAGTGATTTGCTCTGCTGCCCCGGCGTAAACAAGACTGTAGCCCTGAGGGAGTTCCAGATCTGACAGGGCTTCCCTGACACGCTGCTGCACCTGGCCAACCGTGGCCTCCTGCGGGTTGACCGTTCCGTTTACACGGACGATGCGGATCTGGTTCAGCCGTTCAATGTGAGCCGGGCCCATATCTTCTTCAAAATCTGCAATGCTTCCCAGGTTAATGTGGCGGCCCTGTTCATCAAACAATGGCATGTTGGCCATGGTGGTGGCCGAACCCGTAAGAGATCTTGGCATCCGTACCCGGATGTTGTATTCAAACCCACCGCTGACGTATTTGGTTGGAACCATGCCGTCTACTGCGGTGCGGATCGCCAGTCCGGCCTGTTCGGAAGAAATCCCCATATCAGCCGCCCGCGCTTCATCAAGGCGGATAATCACCTGGGGGATCCTTTCATCCCTTCCCAGCTGTGCGCTTCCCATTCCGTCTAAATCCCGGATCCGGGCAAGGATTTGCCTGGCCGTTTCTTCGAGCACCTCCAACTCTTCCCCGACCACACCAACTGATATGTCGTCATCCACCACGGATGTTTGCAGCCCCCCAATACGCGGGCCCCTGATTCTTTCCTGGGTGAAGGCCATGCCCAACCCCCGGATTTTCTCCGAGAATTCTGTCACCCATCGTTCAGCCGGATAACCTCTTCTCTGTGATGGCGGAATCAGTTGGACCACCATGTCGATCATTCCGCCCCGGATGGACAACTGCCCCCCCCGGAAATAGCCCCCGGCAGTACTATAATAGTTCTCCACATGGGGCATTTCCTGTATGGCTTCTTCGATAATTATGCCGGCCTCAAGGGTAGGTTCGGGAGCTGTGCCGAGGGGCAATACGAACCGCATGGTGATCCGGCCGTCATCTACCGGAGGGAGGAATTCGCTTCCCATGCCCCGCATGAGCCAGATACTTGCGGCCAGCAACAGGGTGGCCCCGATGATAATCGGATACCGCTTTCTGATGACATACGGAATGTGTTGATGATAATAACCGGTCAGCCGGCTGATCAGTTTCCGGGAACCCCGGGTGAGCCGGTTGGGTTTTGACCCATCCCTGCTCAGGGTGGCGGTTAGTGTGTATATGGATGGTACCAGTGTGAGTGCTGCCAGCAGTGCGGCCAGCATGGCGAAGGCGATGGTGAGGATGAGTTCGCGGAATATCAGTGCGGCCAGGCCGGTCAGCAGTAAGAACGGCAGTACGGCTGCCAGGTTGGTCATGGTACCCGCCAGTACAGCCTGAAAAACTTCGGCGGTACCTTCTTCTGCAGCTTTCCTGGCAGGCTTTTTTAATTCCTGCTGATGCCTGAATATGTTTTCGAGTAGTACGAGCCCGTTGTCGATCAGCAGCCCGACCCCCAGTGCCATCCCACCAAGGCTCATGATGTTCAGGGTCAATCCGGCCATGTTCATCAAAAGGAAAGTGGCGATGATGGCCACAGGCAGGGTAAGCCCGATAATAAGGGATTTTCTGAGGTTGCCCAGAAAAAGAAAAATAACCAGCATGGCCAGTACTCCTCCCGTAATGGCGGCAATCCCCACCGAGCGGAGCGAAGCACGAATAAAAAATGATTCATCACGGATCACATCCCATGAGATATCCGGGGTGATAAACCCTGAATCTTCCAATTCTTCAAGCGTTGCCCGCAACTGGTCAACCACCTCAACCGTATTGGCGTCGGGTTGCTTCATAATGGTAACCTGAACTGCATCAAGTCCGTTATGCCTGGCAAACAGGCGTTGTTCCCTGTGACTGTCAGCTACTTCTGCAAAATCCGAGAGCCTCACATTCCTGTCTGTACCGGGCAAACGTATGAGTGTATTGGCTACTTCCGATGCATTACGGTATCGATGTTCTGTGCGTGCCAGCACGTCATATTCAGTGGAAGTTATATTCCCTGAGGCGATATCTACATTGCGGCCGGCCAGGGCATTATTGATATCCGTGATATTGAGCCTGTAGGAGCGCATCCTTTCCGGATCCACCACCACGTCAATCTCCCTTTCTCTCCCACCGGCTACTTCTATTGTACCTGTACCCCTTACTGTCAGAAGCTGAGGAACCAGACGCTGATCAATCCACTGGCGCAGTTCAATGGAAGACATCAGGGGAGAGCTAAAGGCCAGTTCAAAAATTGGTTGCTGCGACGGGTCCATTTTCATCAGCCGCGGCGGATCAGTTCCTGCCGGAAGCTCTGCCCTGGCTCTTTCGAGTTGTCTCGCAGCATCCTGCAGGGCCAGGTCAATATCTGTACCCACCTCAAAATACATCTCGATGTAGGATCGCCCTTCGGAAGCCCTTCCATGGATTTCCGTGAGATTTTCGGTAGCAGAGAGGTTGCGTTCAAGCACCCGGGTAACCTGTTCCTCGATGACCTCCGGCGTAACCCCGGGGTAGTTCACTACCACACGTACGTGGGGATAGTCCACTTCCGGCAGCAGGCTGATGGGGAGTCGTCCTGAAAAAAGCAACCCGAGCACAATCACGACTGCAGTCAGCGCCAGGGTCGCTATGGGACGGTTAATGGCAAACAACGAAAGACCCGCACGGGGTGGCGATGGAGGATGATTGTTTTT
>SKUN01000017.1 GCA_007129945.1 Bacteroidales bacterium | reverse complement strand
TTACGGTGTTTTAACCGGGAACGGAGGAACAGGATGAATTTCCTGGTCGTATTCTTCCATTCGTTCCAGGGCCTCTTCTATGGCACGCTGAAGCTGCTGATCGATGCCATCAAATTCCATGGCCGGATCATTTTCCACGTAAATATCCGGTTCCACCCCAATTCCCTCTATGATCCACTCCTCTCCATGGATGTCATAGGGGGCAAATTCCGGCTTGGACAAGGTAGCTCCGTCAATAAAAGGCAATGATCCGCGGATACCAACCACTCCGCCCCAGCTGGTGGTGCCGATCAGGGGACCAAGTCCCAGCTTTTTAAACTGATAAGGAAAAAGATCACCGTCTGAGGCTGAATACTTATCGATCAGGCAGATCTTTGGCCCCAGGTGAATCTGGGCCGGGCGGGTTCCCGGTGCCTGGTTTCTGGCCATGGACAATCCGGTAAGTTCCCTCGACAAACGTTCGATGAGCATGGGCGACACATTACCCCCGCCATTTCCTCTTACATCAATGATCAGGGCCTCTTTTCGAAGCTGTGGGTAGAAATGTTTTACAAATTCATTCAACCCGCCCGGACTCATATCCGGCACGTGAATGTACCCTACCCTGCCGTCGGTTGCTTCATTGACCTTGCTGATGTTTTCCTGTACCCAATTATAATAATACAGGTTGGATTCATCGGCAATCGGCTTCACGATTACCTTTCGGGAACCACCGGTGCCAGGAGAATCATTTACTGTCAGTTCCACCTGCTGGCCCGCTTTCCCGACAAGCGACCGGTAAATATTGTTCATCGTGTTTGTGGGCTGTCCGTTCACTTCCACAATATATTCTCCCTCTCTCACGTCAACACCCAGTTCGGTCAAGGGTGAACGCCGTGAAGACTGCCAGTTTTCCCCTTTCAGTATCCGGTCAATACGATAGTAGCCTGATTCGTGCTGACTCAGTTCCGCACCAAGCAGACCCATAGGGATCCGCTCCACCTCTGCCACATCACCACCTCCGACGTAAGCATGTCCGACATTCAGTTCACCAACAAGCTCGCCCAATACATAAGTCAGATCCAAACGGTTATTGACATGGTCAACCAGAGGACGGTACTTTTCCTTCTTCGCATCCCAGTCCACACCATGCATATTCGGGGCGTAGAAAAAGTCACGCATCTGCCGCCAGGTCTCCGCGTAGATCTGCATCCATTCCTCACGCATGTTAACCCAGACCTTCATGTTGGAAAGGTCCACAAAATCATTCACTGAAAATGAGGAGCGGGGCAGGTCTATCACACTGTAACGTCCCCTGGTACGGACCATCATTTTACTTTTGTCTGCACTGATGTCATACCCGTTGATCCCGGCCAGCTCACTCTCCCTGCGGTTCTCCATATTGAACATCATCAGGTCAGACCCCTTCATGTAATAAATATTGTTGCCAACCGTCTGAATGTTTCCATAGTTGGCCACATCCACAGGCAAAACAGCAATGCGGTTCTTGATGTTCTCCCTGTCAATCTCTACCCGGAGTTCATCATTGTTTCCGCCTCTGTTCCCATCATTCCCGTTTTTATTCAGTTCAACCTCATCATTTTCGTATTCCAGGAAGGAGGGCACATCCTCCCTCAGTGTCACAAAATAGATCCTGCTCATGGTGGTATAGGCAAAATTCCATTCAACCCGGCTGTAAATTGGATTAAAGTCACGGTTCGAAACAAAAAACAAATATTTCCCCTGGTCGCAGAAAGCGGGGCTGGAAGATACATACCACCCATCAGTTACAGGAAATCCATCACCATTTTCTGTATCAAACACAAAGATCCTGTTGTAATGCTCAAGTTCCGGCCGCGTATAAGTGATCCAGCGGCTGTCAGGCGACCAGTTATATTGCCTGATCTCCCCGGCCTCAGCCTGATCCACCAACGTCACTTCCCCGGATTCTACATCCACATATTGCAGCCTGAGTTTTTTATCCGACCACATAATTTTTTCCGCATCCGGCGACCAGCGCAGGTTATATTTATAGGTGTCCGCATCGGTGGTAAGCTGAACCGGCTCTTCCCTGCCGCCTTGCGACCTGATATAAATTTCACCTTCACCGGTTTCATCGGAGATATAGGCAATGTATTGTCCGTCAGGAGACCATGCCACATTTCTCTCGTGAACCCCGGAAGTTTCTGTAAGATTCCGTGTAATTCCGCTTTTCGCCGGCACACTCCAGACGTCTCCCCTGGCACCAAAGGCAATACGGTTCCCGTCAGGGGCCAGTGAAGCGCTTCGGATCATGTCCGAAGCATCTTTATGCTGGTCACGCCCCATGGCCAGATCCTCAGCAATTGTAACCTGTATACGCTCCACGACTTCAGTGGCCATGTCAAAAAGATAAATATGGCCACCGTTTTCAAAAATGATCACATCATCACCCGGCGAAGGGAATTTGACGTCAAAATCCTCAAAATGGGTCAGTTTTCTGGTTTGTTCGCTGACCATATCGAGTACGAACAAATTGGCCCTTCCGTCACGGTCCGAAACAAAATACACCTGATCATCAACCCACATGGGGAAAATATCCTGCGAATTATTGTCCGTCAGATTTACCGTTGAACGGTCAGTGAGATCATGCAGCCACAGATCATCCGCCATTCCGCCTTCATAGTACTTCCATGTACGGAACTCCCGAAACACGCGATTGTACACAAAACGCTCACCATCGTCAGCATAGCTGATCCAGCCTCCTTCGGGTACCGGGATTTGTTCAGGCATTCCGCCATGAATGTTGACCAGGAACAACTCCCCCTTAAAGGCGTTAAATGAGCGTTTCCGGGTCCGGAAGACAATATGTTCATTGTCTTTCCATCCCATCACAATATTGTTGGGCCCCATCCGGTCTGACAGGTCATCCCGGCCAAGGGTGGCTGTATAGGTGAGTCGCTCAGGAACCCCTCCGCTTGCAGGCATCAGGTAAACCTCGGTATTGCCATCATACTGGCCGGTAAAGGCAATGTGCTCCCCGTCCGGGCTGAACCGGGCAAACATCTCATATCCCTGATGGCTGGTCATTTTACGGGCAAGGCCACCCTCCCTGCTTACCGTGTACAGATCACCTGCATAGGAAAACACCACCTGGTCTCCGTGCACAGCAGGAAAACGCAACAATCGGGCGTCTTCGGTTACCTGTGCAGAGGCGATCACAGGCAACAGGCAACAAATAAGTATTGTAAACAATTTCTTCATGGCGAAAAGGTTTTGGGGTTTGAAAAAATAATCAATCAGGTAACAAATATAACTTTTTATGGTATTAAAAGTGGTGCTTTGTGCAGTGAACAAATTTTTCTGAGACACGTTAGTCATTTAAACATACTTTCGGTATGCAACATATATAAATTATTGTTTAATTTTAAAACCTTCAAAGACTATAAATCCATGGAAGAACAAAATCAAACACAAGAAGCACAAAGCAGGCTGCCACTGATCGGAGATCCGGCACCTTCATTCAAGGCCAAAACCACAATGGGCCCGATCAATTTTCCGGAAGACTACAAGGGAAAATGGGTTATTCTGTTCAGCCACCCTGCTGATTTCACGCCGGTGTGCACCACAGAATTCATGACTTTCGCCACCATGCAGGAAGACTTTCGCAAGCTGAACACCGAACTGATAGGGCTTTCGATCGACAGCATATATGCCCACATTGCATGGCTGCGCACCATCAAAGAAAAAATAGAATTCAATGGGATGAAAAATGTGGAAGTCAACTTCCCTGTGATTGAAGATCTCAAGATGCATGTGTCACGGAAGTTCGGAATGATCCACTCCAACTCATCCACCACCCAGGCTGTCAGGGCAGTATTTATCATGGACCCGGATTCGAAGGTAAGAGCCATCCTTTACTACCCCTTAAGTACAGGCCGGAACATGGATGAGATCAAACGGATGATCATTGCCATGCAGAAAGCTGACAAAGAGCAGATCGCCACCCCTGCCAACTGGCAGCCGGGCGACGATGTGATCGTACCTCCCCCGGGATCTTGCGGAACAGCCAGAGACAGGGTTGAGAGCAAGGATGATGATCAGTATTGCCTGGATTGGTTCATGTGTTTCCGGAGAGAGAAAAAATAAACCGGTAACAGGTCATTTGCTTGTATGCCTGTGATCTGCCAATCAGAAATCTCACAGAAATCATGATTCACATCATGATCATAAAGAGGACGCTATTAAATATGCACAACATCTTTTACAGTGTCCTCTTTATTATAATCTGCCCTACCAAAAAAGATTTCAAAATTAAACAAATCAAACAGGTCCTGTTTGTAACATAAACACTTGTATAAATTGCAAAAAATGGCATGTGTTTATATGCAATATTTCACTATAATGAATAAAAATCCTGTACCGGGTTCCGTTTCCCGGCTTTCAGTCAATAAACGAAGAAAAGCAGAAAAACCAAAGAGCAGAGATTAACAATGGATCATTATTTACTAACAAAAATTAAAGAAAAAATGAAACAAGTCAGACAATTTGCCATGTTTATCAGTATCCTGATTATTACAGGCTTGTTTGCCTCCCAGGCAAGCGCACAAACAAACTTTGAGCGGGGCCAGATCGGGGTCAATGCAGGATTTGCCTATGGTTTTACCATTGAAGAGCCAGGCATCCGTGTGGGAGCCACATATTTCCTTAGTGAGGATATGCGTGTTGGTGCCGACCTGACTTACTGGTTGGTTGATTCCTATTCGGGGGTTAATGTAACATACCTGGAATTTAACGGCAACTTTCACTACCTGTTTCACCAGGAGGATGAACTGATTATTTACGGTATCGGAGCACTTGGCTTACACTATGCCGACGTGTCATATGATTCGGGAGAATGGGGCGGTGGCCCCGTAAGTCATTCCGATACTGAACTCGGTCTTGGTATCGGTGGTGGAATCGAATACAGCCTTGGAGGTGTATCCATTTTTGCAGAACCCAAACTATTCCTTTCGGGGTTTGACCAGCTTAAATTTAATGCGGGGGTGAGATTTTATTTGTAAACAACAATAAATCTGCTATCTTTGTAGACAAGACCGTGATTTGAACAACCAAAACCTTGACTATGAGTAGATTTATCCTATCCGTATTGTTTATTTTCCTTGGGGCAGCAGTTGTCCAGGGGAACACAAGTGATTACTTCCTGGACCATTCGGCCGTGGATCAGCTTTTTGCTGAAGCCGAAGAGGTTGACCCGATGGCCATGCACAGCATGGCACCCACAGTGGCTGCCGCGCAGAACAATGTATCTATCGTCCAGGACAAAGAACCTGCCGTGGCATTCCTGCTGGCCTGGTTCCTCGGCCCGCTGGGGATACACCGCGCCTACCTGGGCACATCCACAGGCACGATCGTCGGATACATTCTGACGCTCGGGGGTTGCGGTATTGTTGCCTTTGTTGACTGGATTGTCCTGCTTATCGGGGTGGTCAATGACGACATCAGTCAATATGTAGACAATCCCAGCTTTTTTATGTGGTAGCCTTTATTCTGCCCCAAGTTCCTCTTCCAGGTTGAAGAGGAATTCACGCACAGCCGCCAGGGTTTTTTCCCGGCGGCTTTTTTCATGTGCCTCTGCCATCAGACCGGCCTGCCTGATCCCGCCAAAATAAAATGACTGAAAGGGCCCCAGCCCGGCAAAAACAGCCGCAACATAATAGCCATTCAGGGCCATTGCGGAAAAAGCCCCCAATGAGGCAAGCTGAGAAAATGCATTAAGTAACCCCCAGCCTGCTTCCCCGGCATACACCTGACCTGAACCGGGAATCAAGGCAGACCATAGCCTCGCCTTTTCAGGGTCACGCCTGGCTTGCTGATCTTTTTCAGTAAGAATCTCTGCAAACCGCTGTAATTTTTCATCTGCCAGGCCGGTGTCATCTGAAAAATTCAGAACCCAGTTTTCAAGGTGATCCGAAAGCGCATCCCACTGCATGAGTTCGGCAAGTGCCAGACCTTCAAGCAAATAAACACGCTGTCCTGAACCCTCTCCGGAAAGATGCCTGAATTGCCGCAACAATCCGTATGCATCATCCGGATCGCCACCCAAATAAGCACAAATAGCCATTTCATAGAGCACCTCCAGGCGCAGGGAATCCTCTCCCCTGTAGGTGAGGGAACGACGCAGGTCCCCATGTGCCTTTTCGTACTCTCCAAGTTGCTTAAGTGCCTGGGTTTTTTTCAGATTTGCAGTAATCCTTGCCAATGGCACCTCTGCCACAAAGTAAACCCGCTCGTAGGCAATTGAAGCCTCAAAATAATTCCCTGAATCAAACAGGCTGTCTGCCCGCTTCATCAGCTTTTCAGTCTGTGCATTAACCCCCTCAGAAAGCGTTCCGCAAAGGAATATGCATATCAAACAAAATCCGTTGGTCCATTTCATAATTAAACTCCTGATTTGCCCGCCTGGCAGCAGCAACACTACCCACGATATTCCCGACATAGAACGCCCCGGCGGCGGAGGCAGACAGCACGAACAATACACTGTCAGGGCCGGATCCCCGGTAAAAATCGAACGCAGTTAAGCCCAGAGCAGCCACATACAAAAAACCTGCTACCCCCTCGGCCGACTTCCCTGCATATATTTTGCCCAGCCCGGGCACTGCCGCAGACAACATTCCGGCTATGAAAGGAGAAGCAGTGCGACGATCCCTTAACTGAGCATAATGGTGCTCCATTCGTTGCTCTTCTGCTGCCGTCACATGGTGGTTACCCGAAAAGTCAGCGGCATGTGACCGGTATCGCTTGTAATCCCTTTCCAGCAGGGAAATCCCCCCCAGCTGCAATCGTTGCAGGGCGTGATACAAATTATCCGTCCCGGAATCTGTCAGTTCCAGCACTTCCCCTGCCCGTCCTGCATCTCCGTCATGAGCTAGACTATAGGCGGCAAAAAAGCGGGATTTGTGGTACACCGGGCTCTCTTTACTGACTTGCAGCAGGTGCCTTGCCGACAAATCCAGTGTCTTCTGCTGATAATACACCCATCCCGTCAGATAGTTGAGGGAATCATTCTGATGATTATTTTCCGGCACGACCCTTTCCAGGAGAAAGAGACTCTCCCTGTAGTCTCCCCGGCCGATCAGGTAACGGATAAAATCCATTTCCCTGTGCCAGATGTGATCGTGCCCGCTGACCCCTTCCGAATGCCCATGGGTAACAATCCTGTCAGTGGCTATAAACAAATTGCCGGTGTCACTGGAGTAAACCGGCAGCATATGTAAAAGCAATAAGACAGCAAACAAAAGGTTAGTCATAAGTGCTTTTTTTATAAAGCCCGGTTTCCTCCACTGCCTTTCCCGAAGCCTCCTCAATGCGCATTGGATGGATATCAAAAACAGCGATCCTGTTGCAGCGGGTGAGGCGGTCAGCGGTTGCCGCCATCCCTTTCACCAGCCCAAGATCCCTTATCAGTTCCTTGCTGAAGCCCGAGCAACTGGGGTGGTACAGGCATTCTGACGGAAGCTGGGGGGAGACAAAACGCTGATATACGTACATCATTCCACCGAGCGACAAACGAACGGGGTTAAGGCGGGAGATAATCCGGTCACTTCCCGCCGACATAAAGGAAACGCCAGATCCCCCGTGAACATCCCCGGAACCCTCACGACTGCCACGAAGCAACTCTCTGTCGCTGACGGGCTGATCGGCAAAGCTAGGTGATACAAAAAGCATCAGGCATGTCAGCAGAAAACCAAATATTTTATTCAAGGATACGTGCATCGTCGGGAACTTTAAAATCAAACCAGGAGCTATCCGCCTCGCGGTTAATCCTGACATCAGATAACTGCACACGGCTAACAATGGAGTCACCTGAAGCGAGGTAATTGAATTCTGTGATGGAGCGGGGGAGTATAAGATCAGAAAAGATCTCATACTCATCATAGTATACCTTTTTAACAAGCTCGCCCCCGGCATCGTAATATCCGGCATATACCGGCATGTAATCATCGTGCACCAGCTCAATATGTGAAAAAAGGTGCGTCAGAGAAGAAGGAGGATTCCAGCGCGTGATCATCAATCCATCTTCAAAATCGGTACGGCTGTTTGTAAAACCCATTTCACGCAACCCGAGGTCCTGGGTTCTGCCGCTTAGAAAATAATACACCAGGTTATTCTCGGAGCTGTATTCCACACTTTGGGTACGATATACAGAATTCTCCTTCTCGTCATATATTGTCAGCTCTCCATGCCGGTTGGTGACCATCACCTGACCCGCAGGCTTTTCAAACTTTGTGATCAGCTTCCCGTCCCAGGCCTCATAAAAAAGCCGGGCCTCCACCGTGGCCACTTTCCCTCCCTGCAGCTGCCGGCTTTCCAAACGAAGCGCAATCCGGTCGGGCGAAAAAAAGGTCAGGCCGCTTAACAGCATAAATAAAATAAAACCAGCGAACAAGGTCAAACGCATGCGCATAAGCTGAATATTATTTCCACAAAATGATCCTGAAAGTGGTGCCGTTATTCAGGGATGAATGCTTAACAAACAATTTTCCGTTGTGGTAATTTTCAATAATCCGTTTACTGAGAGACAGTCCGAGACCCCAGCCGCTTTTCTTACTGGTATAGCCCGGATTGAAAATGGTTCTCTGTTTGGATGCCGGAATACCCTTTCCGTCATCTGATATATCCACGGCTACCTGGTCCTTATAATCCTCCACGGAAACATAAATACTGCCCGCTCCCTGCATGGCATCCACCGCATTTTTGATAATATTCTCCACGACCCATCCAAACAGGCTGGTATTCAGCGGGACCATCACTACCTTGTCAGGAGTCGCCACATTAAAGGAAACCTTTTTCGGCATTCTGCGTTTCATGTACTCCACCACTTCATTGAGCGTATTCATTATGTTCTCCGGGATCAGCTCGGGAGAGGACCCGATTTTGGAAAATCGCTCGGTAATACTTTCAAGCCGCTTAACATCTTTGGAGATCTCTTCAATGGTTTCCTCATCCACCCCCTTCATCCTGAGCAGCTCCATCCAGGCAATGAGCGAAGACAGGGGAGTGCCAAGCTGGTGTGCAGTTTCTTTCGACATCCCTACCCATACCTGGTTCTGTTCCGCATTGCGGGCCATACTGAACAACAGGTAGGAAATAAACAGAAAAATCCCGATGGCAAGGAATTGTCCCAGCGGATAATAACGCAATTGTGTCAACAGGAAAGAACTGGTATAATAGACATAGCAGCGGCCATAATCGGGGAGATTAATGGAAAGATACCTGTTGCCCCCGGCCATTGAGGCAATGAGTTCCCGAACCTGCGCATTATCTTCCATATCCACCCCCTCGATATTACCATGGGCGATCAGCTCCCGGTGCGAATTGTCAACCACGATAACCGGTACATTGGCAGAATTGACCACCAGATCCGAAATAAAGGTATCAAGCAGATCATCCATCACAGCCCGGAGATCAGAATACACTTTGGAGTCGCGATAATAAATATAGCGCCTTCCGTCTATGATCCGGAAGGTCATGGGAGGGTGGGCAGAGAAATAATCAGCCAGGTCTCCCGTCAGTCTTTCAATGCCCTGCAACCGCGAAGGCAGATTGCTGCTGGATATCACTTCTCCGTACTCATCGGTGAGCACAAGGGGGATGGTGGTATTGGCCTCCAGAATATTTGTATACAAGGTAAGGGCCTCGCGGTCAACTTCTTCCCTGTTTAACCGGTCATACACCTGGGTCAGCAGTTCCACCCTTTTATGTTCCTCTTCACGGATTACATCGAAAAGCCGTTCGCTGTCCTGTAACAATGTTTCCCTTTTGCGGATGGCATCTGCCCATAATTCAACGCGCTGGCGCTCATCCTGGGAAATTTTCCGCACCATGATATCGGTATAATACAGGGAGGCCAGTACGATAACTGCGGCAAATGCCAGCAGATACAACTTCCATCGCTGTTTCTTCGAATAAACTTCGAAACCCTTGATTTTACTGAACAGTACCAAGCCAATGCTATTTTACGTGCTAATTTACCACGAAATTCTTTCTCAAAAATAAAACTTTTGTATCACATGGAGACTGATTCAGCACAGAACCGGGCCCGGGCTGAAAAAATGTCGCAAAACATGTACTGATATTCGTTACTTTTGCCTTAGGAATCTGAAAAAGCTCCGACATGTCATTTCTGAACAGCATCGCTACCTGGTATGTAAAAAGACGGCTCTCCCAGATCAATCATTTCAGGGAAAACCCCGCTGAAGTACAGAGCGAGGTTTTAAAAGGCCTGCTTCAGGTGTCACGCAACACCGAATGGGGTAAAAAATATGAATTCAATACAATTGATTCATACAAGACGTTCAGTGAGCGCCTGCCCATCCGGGATTACGATAACCTTAGGCCAACCGTTGAACGCATACTCAAAGGGGAGCAGAATATTCTTTGGCCCACCAACATAAAATGGTTCGCCAAATCCTCCGGAACAACAACAGATCGGAGCAAATTTATCCCAATCACCCCGGAATCCTTGTCTGAATGCCATTACAAAGCAGGCAAGGATGTGATGGCCATATACTGCCATCACCATCCGGACACACAGGTATTTGACGGCAAAGGCCTGATCATGGGCGGAAGCAGCAGCGTGAGCGAATATAACGACTCCATTTCTATCGGTGACTTATCCGCCGTATTGCTTCGTAATGTTCCATTTTACGGGGAATTTTTCCGTACTCCTGACCTGTCACTGGCATTGATGGAAAACTGGGAGGAAAAGCTGGACAAAATTGCCCATGCCACGTACGCGGAGAATGTCACCAACATGAGCGGAGTACCGTCGTGGAACCTGATATTATTAAAACATATACTGGAAATTACCGGACGAAACCATATTCTGGAGGTCTGGCCCAACCTGGAGTTATTCATTCACGGAGGCGTAAACTTTGCTCCCTACCGGTCTCAGTTTGAAAAAATCATCCCCTCACAACACATGGTGTACCTGGAAACATACAATGCTTCTGAAGGATTCTTCGGGATCCAGGATCGTCAGGACTCAGGAGATATGCTCCTCATGCTGGATTATGGGATATTTTACGAATTCATCCCCGCTGAGGAGCTGGAGGAGGACAACCTCGTGGCCATCCCCCTGTCGGAAGTTGACACCGACACCAATTACGCCATGGTCATCACCACCAACGGAGGATTATGGAGATACCTGATCGGTGATACAGTCCGGTTTACCAGCCTGTCTCCCTACCGCATCCGGATTTCGGGACGCACCAAAAGTTTTATTAATGCTTTTGGAGAGGAGGTGATCGTGGACAATACCGACAGTGCATTGCAAAAAGCCTGCAATGAAACCGGCGCCGTGATCAGCGAATATACGGCAGCCCCCGTTTACCTGGACGACAGCCAGACCGCTGCCCATGAATATGTGATTGAGTTCGAGAAAGAGCCTTCTGATCTTACCCGGTTTACTGAGATGCTGGATCAGGAGCTGCAGAACCTGAATTCAGATTATGCCGCCAAACGCAGTGCTGACCTGATGCTGAAAAAGCCAAAGCTGACCAGTGTACCGTCCGATACGTTCTTCAACTGGCTGAAATCAAAAGGCCGCATCGGAGGACAGAACAAAGTTCCGCGACTGTACAACGAGAGACGCTATGTAGACGACATCCTTGATTTCATCGGCAAGCACGGGCACTGAGATATCAGCCCCCGGTGATTGCCGGATTATTTGCCGTTTTTCACAGCATACCCAACGACAACCAAAACCAATTCAACATGCATATAGCCATTGCCGGTAACATCGGTTCAGGGAAAACCACACTGGCCGAATTACTTTCGAAGCATTACGGGTGGGAGGCCCACTATGAAGACGTGGACACCAACCCGTATCTGAACAATTTTTATGAAGATATGCAGCGGTGGTCGTTCAACCTGCAGATTTATTTTCTGAACAGCCGCTTTCGCCAGGTGGTGGAGATCCGGAAAAAAAACAAGAAAGTCATCCAGGACAGGACCATCTACGAGGATGCATACATTTTCGCACCCAACCTGCATTCCATGGGCCTGATGTCATCCCGTGACTTTAACAACTATTCCAGTCTTTTTGAATTAATGAGTTCGTTGATCGATCCGCCCGATCTGCTGATATATCTGAAGGCGAGCGTTCCCACCCTGGTCAGCCAGATTCAGAAAAGGGGTCGCGATTATGAAAATACCATCAGGCTGGATTACCTGAAGAAACTGAACGAACGTTACGAGGAATGGATCAGTGGTTACGACCTGGGCAAATTATTGATCATTAACGTTGACAACCTCAAGTTCAGCGAAAGCCAGCAAGATCTCGGAGAAATCATCCAACGAATAGACGCCGAGATACACGGGCTATTCTGAAAATTCCACCACAATGCACGCCATAGGAATCATCCCTGCACGCTATGCCTCTACCCGGTTTCCCGGGAAACCCCTGGTAAACATAAGAGGCCGGTCTATGATACAGCGGGTTTATGAACAGGCCAGGCAATGTCCGGCACTGAACGAAGTACTCGTGGCCACTGACGATCAGCGGATCTTTGACCACGTATCGGCTTTCGGGAAGGTAGTCATGACAAGCTCCGGCCACCCCAGCGGAACGGACCGCTGCCATGAGGCATTGAAGCTGTTCAATTCCGAAGAACAATACACCGGCAACGATATCGTAGTAAACATCCAGGGAGATGAGCCTTTTATTGACCCGGCCCAGATTCAACAGCTGATCAGCGGGTTTTCAGATCCCGGCAGGCACATTATTTCACTGATGAAAGAAATCAGGTCACAACATGACCTCCACAACCCCAACGTGGTAAAGGTGGTTTGTGATCATTCGGGGAAGGCATTGTATTTCAGCCGGTCGCCGATTCCGTTCATTCGCGGCAGATCATCAGCATCCACCCCCGAAAACACTTACTTCAGGCATTTGGGGATGTACGGATACCGCATCCGGACACTTGAAGAAATTGTGGCACTTCCCGCGGGAAAACTCGAACAGCTTGAGTCGCTTGAGCAATTGCGATGGCTGGATTACGGATACAGCATCTTCATGGAAGTAACCGAACTGGAAAATGTATCCATCGACACGCCTGAAGATCTTGAAAAAATTCCGGCAAATCCGGATAAAACGGCATAACGGAAAGACATATTCGCAAGAACAAAGGCTTTGTTGCGATTTTTTCTTAATTTAGTTCCCTGCGATATATTTATATCCCAAAATAGCCGGCTCACAAAACCTACACAATATGAAGATCGGAAAATACATCAGCGAGTTACTTTACACCCACGATACGGTCATATTGCCGGGGTTCGGTTCCTTCTCCACCACTTACGTTCCGGCAAGATTTGTCGCCGAGAAGAACATCGTGGAAGCCCCTGCCAGGATCGCGGATTTCAGCCCGGTACCCAAAGAGGGCCATACCCCACTGACGCGTGTTATTGCTGAGCAGGAAGGGATGACTGAACCCGCCGTCAATGATTTTTACGGGAACCTTGTTAGCGAAATCAACCAATCGCTACAATCCGGGAAAAAAGTAGAGCTGGAAAATATCGGCCTGTTTCAGCTGGACGAAAACGGGGAGATCCGATTTTCCCCTGACAGAAACATGAATTACCTGAAAGAAAATACAGGTGTGAGCCATGTAAAAGCCCCCGCCTTTATTCCCCCTGAAAAAAAGGATGAATCCGGAGATTCCGCTGATAGCACGCCGGTGGAGGAGGGACAAACGACTCCCGCTTTCCGGGCAGCCAATGAATCCAAACCTGAACCAGCAGATGAAACAGCCACTGAACCCGGACCAGAAACAGCAATGAGAGAAAAAGACGAAACAAACAACGAAGAAAGGAGATCCTCCGGTGGTCTCTGGTGGCTGTTCTACATAGTCATCCCACTTGTAATAATCTTACTCATCCTTTTTCTGAATTTTGATTATTTCTTTGGCAGCGAAGGCTTGTTCCGCCGGCAAACAACTGTTGAGCGTGTTGAACCGGTACCTTCAGAGCCTGCCGAACCCGCTGAACCCCCATTGATTGAAGAACCCGGGGAAGAAATCACCGATCCGGATCCGGTTCCCTCCGGCCCCGACATTGAACCACCTCCGCCGGAGACTGGTCGTCCGGTTTATTATATCGTGGTCGGAAGTTTCCGCAATGAGATGGAAGCACAAAAACTTGCCCGCCAGCTTCGTTCGGATGGTGCCCCGCTTGCCATGGTGTTTATGCAGACGCCCGCCGAGTACCACCGGGTATGTTACGGGTATTACTACGACCTTGAAGAAGCTGAGAACCATAAAGCTTCCCTGGACGGTGAACTCAGGGAAAAAGCCTGGATCCTCCACCGATAATCGATTATTGACCCATACTACCTGCGTGTCGTGGCGAAAAACAAGCTGAAAAAATTTGCTGAGATCAATAGCTTTTCCAATGTGATCCAGCCTCCGGCCTATTACTCCATCTCCCGGTTCAGTTACAGGGGAAACTGGAAAGAAGAATTTTTCCGGAATGAAAATCCCCTGATCCTGGAGATTGGTTGCGGAAAAGGAGAGTACACTGTTGGAATGGCAAGGGCAATGCCCGGTTATAATTTTATCGGTATTGATATCAAGGGAGACCGCCTCTGGAAAGGAGCCAGAGAGGCGCTTGATGAAGGATTGTCTAATGTGGGGTTTCTCCGGGTAAGGGCAGAAGCCCTCAATTCTTTTTTCGGGGAAAATGAAGTACAGGGAATCTGGCTCACCTTTCCTGATCCCCATCTCAGGAAATCGCGTTCAGATAAACGGCTTACCTCCCCGCGCTTTCTTGAAAAATACAGCCGGGTACTTTCGCCCGGAAGCCCCATCCGCCTTAAAACGGACAACCAATCACTTTACAGTTACACCCTGGACGTTATCAGGGAAAACGGGCATCAATTGCTGCTTCAAACCGACGACCTTTACAATGATCCTGATATACGGGAGGCTTGGCTCAAAGACATCCAAACATACTATGAACAAAAATTTCTGGCTGAGAATAAGCCTATCTGCTACCTGAAGTTTGCCCTGAATGCCACACACCCAAAATAGCACACATACATTCTTTGATAAGGTTTACGCAGTAGTGCGGGAAATACCATACGGACGCATAACGACCTACGGGGCCATAGCCGCTTTCCTTGGAAGCAGGGGCAGCAGCCGTATGGTGGGATGGGCAATGAATCATTCCCATACATCAGACCCCTCCCTCCCGGCACACCGCGTGGTAAACCGTAACGGTGTGCTCACCGGCAAACACCACTTCGGGAGCCCCGCCTTAATGGAGCAACTTCTGGAAAATGAAGGCGTTGAAATTGAATCAGACAGGGTACGCAATTTTGACCAGCATTTCTGGGACCCCTCCTCCTCTCTGATAAATAAATAACACGTAACTTTTGCACAGGCATACAATATTGTATCCCGGATTTTAACAAAATGACTATCTTTGCACTGTTATTTATACAAAAACTAAATTAAGATAACTTTTTAATTGTTCCGAAATATGTCACAAAACCTGGAATTAATCAAGAAAGTAGAAAACGTCATTGATCAGATCCGCCCCTACCTCGAAG
>SKUN01000122.1 GCA_007129945.1 Bacteroidales bacterium | reverse complement strand
GGGAGGCTTCCCGTGCCGGAGCCGACGCCGCACTGGTCCTCCATCCGTTTTACTATAAAGGGCTGATGGATAAAGAGGCATTGGTGGCGCATTATCACGCTGTGGCTGAGTCATCAGAGATCCCCGTTTTGATCTACAATATGCCGGCCAACAGCGGCATGGATCTGGGGGCTGACATTATCCTGGAAATTTCCACCCATCCCAACATCATCGGATTGAAAGATTCAGGAGGCAACCTGGCAAAGATGGGACAGGTGATCGGGCAATCAAAGCCAGGATTCCAGGTGCTGGCGGGTTCGGCAGGGTTCCTCCTGCCCGCATTATCTTTAGGTGCCGTCGGCGGAATTCTGGCTCTGGCAAACATCGCCCCTGAAGCATGCATCAACATCTACAATAATTTCCAACAGGGAGACCTGGAGATAGCTAAAAAACTTCAGCATCAAATAATCCCCCCCAACACAGCCGTTACCAGGCAATGGGGAGTCCCGGCACTGAAAGCAGCCATGGACCACCTGGGTCTTTACGGCGGACCAGCCCGCCAACCCATCCAGCCGATGAAACCTGAGATAAAGAACAAGCTTTTAAAAATCCTTCAACACGCAGGCATCCAACCAATCAAACCATAAAACCAACAACCGCGTGAACCGTTTACCAACCCGTTGGTGTTCCCCTTCACGCTGCCAATGAGAACCAACAACCAATTAACCTATCAAACCATGACTACCAACAGAAAAACCCTGATGATCCCCGGACCCATTGAATGTGAAACCAATGTACTCCATGCGATGGGCGAACCACCCAAGAGTCATACTGCACCGGATTTCATCAAATCATTCGGCAACTGCCTCAAAATGATGAAAGAAGTGTGGATGTGTCCGTCAGGACAACCATTCCTGGTGGCCGGCACCGGAACCCTGGCCATGGAGATGGCCGCGGCCAACCTTATTGAAGAGGGCGACAAGGCCCTGGTAATCTCCACCGGCTATTTCGGGAAACGATATGCCGACATTCTTGAACGGCACGGAGCGCAAGTTACCATTCTGGAAGCTTTCGTGGGAGAAGTTGTAAAAACAGCAGACATAGAAGCGGAACTGCAGCACAAGGACTACAAACTGATGACTTTTACCCATGTGGATACCTCCACTGCCGTGATGGTCGATGCTGCTTCTATGGGCGCCCTGGGGCGCAAACACAATGTACTTACTGTACTGGATGGTGTGTGCTCGGTAGCCGGGGAGGAGATCCGGCAGGAAGAATGGGGAATCGATATCGTATTGACGGCTTCACAAAAGGCCCTGGGAGTTCCCCCTGGACTGGCCCTGCTGGTTGCATCCCAACAAGCAATGGAAATCTGGAAAAACCGCAAAACCCCGGTCCGCAGCTATTATGCTGACTGGAACAACTGGTTGCCCATCATGGAGGCTTATGCCACGGGCAAACCGGCCTATTTTGGAACTCCTGCAGTGAACCTGGTGATGGCCCTGGAAGCCGGACTGGAAAATATCCTTGAGGAAGGGCTTGCTGAGCGCTTCGAGCGCCATAAGAAAACCGGAAAAGCCTTCCGTGAGGCGATGCGTGCACTCGGACTGAGGCAGATCCCGAAAAATGAAGAAGCATCTGCCAACACACTGTCCGCTCCATATCTTCCGGAAGAAGTATCCCTGCCTGATTTCATGAAAGCCATGGGCAACGCCGAGGTGATCATTGCCGGTGGGTTGCTGCCGGAGATCAAGACCCGCTACTTCCGGGTCGGCCATATGGGAACAGTGGCACACACCGACCTGATGAATGCCGTCAGGGGCATCGCCCGTGCATTGAACCAATGTGCTCACAAAGCAAATGAAGATGACGGGGTTCTGGCCATTGACAAAATCATGAGTGAGTAGATCAACTCCATTAACCAATCCACAGTTATGAAAAAAAAGCTGATATTAATTAAGGCCCTTATTTCTTTGTCCCTGCTCATTGGTTGCGACCCTTCATCCGACAGTGAATACCAGGAACAGCTAAGCGAAAAGATCAACCAGTATGAAGAAGTGACCCTTGCCACGGATCTATCCCGACTCAGCGAAAATGAGCGTAATATGATTCCCATCCTCATTGAGGTGGCCAGAGTGATGGACGATATTTTCTGGTTGCAGTCGTACGGAGACAAGGATGAACTCATGGAGCACATTACAGATGAATATGCCCGTGAGTATGCCAGGATTAATTATGGCCCCTGGGGAAGGCTGGAGGGCCACACCGCATTTTATCCCGGGTTTGATGATAAACCACTGGGGGCCAACTTCTACCCGCATGATATGGAAAGGCAGGAATTTGACCACTGGGACAATCCGGATAAAAACAATCCGCATACGATCATCCGTCGTGACCCGGATGGAGAACTGATCGCAATTCCCTACGCAGAAGTATATAAAGACCTGAACCAGGAGGCAGCACGATTATTGCGTGAAGCAGCCCGGCTGGCTGACTATGAACCGCTTGCCAAATATCTGGAAAAACGGGCGGAGGCACTGGTATCTGACAACTATTACGAAAGTGACAAGGCATGGATGCAGATGCGTGACAACAATATAGATTTTGTGGTTGGACCCGTCAATACAGGTGAAGATCGGAAATTTGGCTACAAGGAAGCACACAGTGCATATTTGCTGATAAAAGACCTGGAGTGGAGCAAGCATCTGGAACGCTTCGAGGCCATGTTACCCGAAATGCAGGCAGGACTGCCCGTTCCTGATGAGTATAAACAGGAAACACCCGGCGACGATTCCAACCTTTTCGTGTATGATGCATTGTTTTATGGTGGCCACTGTAATGCCGGGCCCAAAATGATCGCATTGAACCTGCCAAATGACCCGGTAATTCAACAGGAGACCGGAACAAGAAGCATGCAGATCAGGAATGTAATGGAGGCCAAATTTGATGAAATACTTTATCCCATTGGAGAAATGATCATCCATGATGACCAGAAAGATTATGTAACCTTCGACGCCTTTTTTCACCTGACTGCTTTCTATGAAATTGCCGAGGGGCTGGGAATCTCCCAAACCATTGATGGGCAAGGTTCTGTAAGAAGTGCTTTACGTGAATATTACGGCATAATGGATGCAAACAGTTCTGACATGATCGCCCTGCATCTTCTTTCCATGCTGCATGAGAAAGGTGAACTTTCCGAAAAGGAACTACATCAGGCTTATGTAACCTCATTTGCCAGTATACTCCGGTCGAGCAGGTTTGGCACTGCGGGAGCCCATGGAGTTGCAGCAATGATCCGTTTTAACCATTTTGAAAGAGCACAGGCTTTCACCCGCTGCGAGGAAACAAACACTTTTAAAGTCAATTTTGAGAATATGCAAAAGGCTGTTGAAGAGGGCGTTTCCCGGATCATTCAATTAATGGGTGACGGTAACTATGATGCTGCCCGCGAAATGACTGAAAGGGATGGCGAAATGTCAGAAACCCTGAAAAAAGACATCGACCGGATCAACAAAAGCGATATACCCGTTGACGTGATTTTTAAGCAGGGAATTGATTATCTGACCCTTTAACAAAAAAGACAAGCCGGCCCCGAAACACCAGAAAAATCAAAGGAAAGCTTTGATCATACCCGAAAAAAATATGTATATTTGCCCCGCAAATTTGATTCCTCCGGGGGAGTTCCAGAGCGGTCAAATGGGGCAGACTGTAAATCTGTTGGCTTTCGCCTTCGGAGGTTCGAATCCTTCCTCCCCCACGCTTATTCAAAGGTGGTCCTGATTTCGGACCACCTTTTTTTTATCATTCCACCCACCTTCTGATCAATCGGAAGGGTGAAGGCTTTTTCTGAAACCGATCCTATGGGAAGCCACCTGGGCGATATCGCTCCCTCCTTCTTTTCCTCAAAGGCAAAGGCTTCTTTACTGACCGGCAGGGATTCCGGATCCTTCAGCTTCATCAGGTAATAAATGCTGATCAGTTGCTTTCCGGGAATAAAGCGGGTGGGCTGGAAAATATCTGTTGTGTAAAAATGGGACAACACATCAACCTCCTGGCCCAACTCTTCGACCGATTCCCGTTTCAGGCAATCAACCGTACCCTCTCCGAATTCAAGCCCTCCACCGGGAAGTTTGGTCATATAAGTGTCAAACCAGTATTCATCGCAGACAAGCAGATGTTTCCGGTAAATGCTAATACCGTATACGCGGATTATAAAAGGATGGTTGGTTAAAGACATCATTATTGAAGATTTATTGGTGTCAGCGTCATATTTGAAAGACCATCCCGCAAAAGCGGGGTTTGGTTCAGAAACGCCTGCCCTGCTTTACATTTTTAACGCCCTGGTCATCTCCCTTTTTCCTTTCGGCCCGGCAGGATGTTCAAGGCGGAACCCGCCCGACTTCAGGGCACGCTTAACAGAACCCTTGGCACTGTATGTAGTCAGCAAGCCCCCTTTTTTCATTGCCGCAAACACCTTTGAAAATACCGTTTCGGTCCACAACTCCGGTTGGACCTGTGGGCCAAAGGCATCAAAATACACCAGGTCAAAAGCCTCAGACGGTAACGGTGCGTCATGCACCTTATGGGACCACTTTTCAAATACAAATCCGGGAAAAATCGTTTCCTTTCGGGAAAAAGGCAGGTCATGCATCCGGTTGAATGCTTTCACCGGCATCCTCTCCCCCATCATTTCGTGGAAATTCAGGGCTTCAGCCTCCCCTGAAGTCAGCGGATAGGGCTCCAGGGCCAGGTAGGATATACCGCAACCTGCTTCTGTTGAACGCATAAGCGTCAGCAACGCATTCAGCCCGGTACCCAACCCCACTTCCAGAATATTCAACTCAGCTTTTTTTGTTTGCAGGAGCAGGTCAAGCCCCTCCCTGATGAACACATGCAAAGATTCCGGCAAAGCACCGTGTACCGAATGATAATGTTCGTTCAATTCAGGCAGGAAAAGGGTGTGGGAGCCGTCTTCGGTCTGTATGAGCTTCCTGTTATAAAAGTTTGTCAAAGCAAAATTTTTCATCCAAAAGTAAACAAAATGAAGGGTTTTTCATTGTATATGTAGTAATATTGTAATACCAAAAAGAGGGAATAATGACTCAGACAAATAAAATAGGAACAATGCAGGCCTGGCTCGCACAAATGCGCGCGAACTTTCTGCTTTTGGCCGTATTTCTGGTGGCCATCGGATTGGCTTATGCGGCCAAATACAATCCCGGGGTTTCATTCAACTGGCTGCATGCAGTACTGATTGCGGCCGGAACCATCTCTGCCCATGTGGCTGTCAATTTATTCAATGAACTTTCCGATTATTATACGGGCATTGATTTCAATACCAAACGCACTCCCTTCAGCGGAGGAAGCGGGATGATGACCGGCGGCCATCTTAAACCCCGGCAGGTTAAAATAGCGGCTGCAGCCACCCTGATATTATCCGGAGGCATCGGACTCTACTTCAGCCTCGTATCTCACTGGTCCATCGCCCTGATTTCAGTGATCGGTGCTTTCACCATTGTCTTTTACACCAGGCTGTTGTCGCGCATGAGCCTGGGTGAACTGTTTGCCGGGCTTGTGCTTGGTTCCCTGGTCGTGCTGGGGGCGTTTATTGCCCAGAGCGGGTCGCCGGGTATGGCCCTTTCAACACTGGTTCCCCCCGAGGTGTGGCTCGTTTCTTTGCCACCCGGCATTCTAACCGCAATGTTGTTGTTGCTGAATGAATTTCCCGATACAGAGGCCGACAAAGCAGGCGGCAGGAAACACCTGGTGATCAAACTGGGGAAAAAGCGATCAGCCAGGCTTTATGCTGCCTCCATGATGTTCGTCTTTCTCTTTATTTTGCTACTTCCACTGATGGGATTTGCGTCACCATGGCTATACCTGGCTCTGCTGCCTCTCCCCCTGGCAATCAAAGCGGCAATAACTGCAATCAATTACGGAGAAGAAACCCAGAAATTATTGCCGGCTTTGGGGATGAATGTAATGGTGGTGCTGGGGACAGATCTGCTGATTGCCGTTGCTGTGATAGTACAGATTTAAGCTTCATTCTCCCTGCGCAGGGCAGCCACATAATGATTGTCGTTACCACGGTAAATGACATCCGTCTGCAGGCCACAAGTTTGGGCTATGGCCGCAAGGTTATCCAGATCCACAAACAACCAGGGAAACGGTTCCCCTTTCTGGTCTTTATAGCTGAGCTGATAACTCACCTCCCCATAGTATTGTTCTCCCATAGGAAGCAATACAGAACCATCTTCCTCTTCAAACATATACAGCAGGTCGGTGGATTCTGCATAGATCGTGCCTCCCGGTGAAAGCAGGCCGGCCGCACGACGGAGCAGCTGAGGCAACCTGTCAAGGCTGCCGGCAATGCCGATCCCGTTCATGAGGAAAAGAATGGTGTCAAACCCTTTATGGTCAAACTCCCAGATGTCTGCACAGCGGACCTGCTCAACGCCCCTGGCCTGCATCACCTCAGCAGCACCGGGGGAAATGTCGATTGCAACCACGTTTTTTTTCATCTCCTGCAACGCAAGCGCATGACTTCCTGAACCAGCCCCCACATCCAGTATGTTACCCCTGCTTTTGTTAAGAATGAGCTGCTCCCACGGAGGCATGTCCTCATATTCCCGGAAAAAATAGAGCACGGGCAAAGGCTCAGGGTCGGTAAGGCTGGTACCGACCATAATCACCCCATGCGTATCACCAGCAATAAAATCCCTGAAAGCTTCACCAAATATATCCATCATGTTTACTGTTTAAACAACAGGCAACTGTCTCCATAACTCAGAAATCGATAGCCCTCTGCCAGGGCATGGCTGTATATCCGTCGCCAGTCGCCCCCGGTGAAAGCCGCTACCAGCAACAACAAAGTACTCCCGGGTTGATGAAAGTTGGTCAGCAGAATATCGGTCATCCGGAAAGTATAGCCCGGAGTGATCAGCAGGGCAGTTTCTCCGCGAATCTGCTGAAGATCATTCTCCATTGCCCAATTTAACAAGGCATCAACAGCCTCCCGGGCTTCCGGAAGATCCCCTTCCCACTCGTAAGGCGTCCACTGCGGCAGAAACAAAGTCTCTCCTGCAGGCTTCACCCCCTTTTTTATCAACGCCCCTAACCAGTACAAGCTCTCCAATGTGCGCATACTGGTTGTGCCGACACAGGCCAGCGGCCCCTCATGGTCAGCGAGCCGCTGCAGAAAATCCGTTTCGACCACAAATTGCTCCTCGTGCATGGTATGTCCGCCAATGGTTTGTGATGTAACCGGCTTAAAAGTTCCGGCACCCACGTGCAATGTGACATACTCGACTGAAATCCTTTTTTTATGCAGCCGCTCAAACACCCCAGGTGTAAAATGAAGCCCGGCAGTCGGAGCAGCCACTGAGCCCTCATTACGCGCAAATACAGTCTGGTAGGTATGCTTATCCCTTTCTTCAGCCCTCCTGGTAATATATGGAGGCAAAGGAGTCTTACCCGCCATCTCAAGCACCTCACCAAAGCTCTTGTCAGCCGGGGTCCAGTCGAAACAAATCTGCTGTCCGTCCTCCCGGTTCCTCTCATGGGTGGCCCGCAAACTAAACCCGGTCTCCGGATTCCTGATCTCCAGTTCACCCTCCTTCCATTTCTTCAGATTGCCCACCAGGCATTCCCAGCGAACCGGTGATGATTGGGCCAAAGCCCTTTGCACCTCCTTTTCAGGAGAAAGCGGATTCAGACAAAAAACCTCAATTCTTGCTCCGGTAGATTTAAAAAACTCCAGCCGCGCCTGCACAACCCGGGTATTGTTGAGTACCAGCATAGTCCCGGGGTCCAGGATTTCGTCCAGCTGACGAAAACTGGCATCTGTTATTCGTTTATCGGCATATACAAGCATCCGCGAAGCATCCCTTTCCTCCAGCGGCCGGGGAGCTATTTGCGTTTCAGGCAGCTTGTAAGTATAAGCTGCCATGGCAAGATCCTTTACATTCTCTGATTTTGTATCACTCATGATTTAAGGGATGAAATCACCGATTTGTTACGGGCATTAAACAGGTCTTTACCCCCTGGGGTATAAAGAAAATGAATGGTGTCTTCAAAATAACTGTGTATGGCCGGACGAACTATTTTCATGGTGCTGTTCATTAACCCATTGCCCTCAGAAAACGGGTCCGACAAAAACGCCACAGCAGCCGGTAACCACCTGGGCGGGAAGCGCCCTTCCATCTCTCCGCCGGGCATATAACGGTCAATTTCGGCTTTCAGTTGCTCAAGGGCTGCTTTTTGTCCTTCTTCTGTGCCCGGATCCAGTCCCTGCCCCGACAAATACTGCAGCATCGCACTTCGGTTGATCACAATCAGGGCGGAAGTATAACCCTGCTGATTGTTATACAACATCACCTGATCAAAAAAAACAGAATTCTCCATCATGGCCTCCTCGATCCCTTCGGGGCTGTACTTTTCCCCGTCGCTGCCGATCAGCAGACTCTTGCTTCGTCCCAGCACAAACAGATAACCCTCATGATCGAGGTAGCCCAGGTCACCGGTATGCAGCCATCCGTCACGGATGGTCTCCGCGGTGGCCTCCTTATTTTTCCAGTAACCGGCCATCACGTTGTCACCGCGGATTATAATTTCACCCTGCTCGCCAATTGGTTTCTCCCGGCCGTCTTCGTCGCAAATTTTAAGGTCCATCCATGGCACTACCTTCCCGGATGACCCCAGCTTATGAAACTCAGGGGTATTGGAAGAAATAACAGGGGAAGCTTCTGTCAATCCATACCCCTGGTACATGGGTATTCCAAGGGCATAAAAAAAACGTTGCAACTCAATGTCAAGTAAAGCACCCCCACCGACAAAAAACCGGAGCCGCCCGCCAAAGCCGGCACGCACCTTTTTGAAAAGGATCTTGTCAAAAAGACGATACAAAGGCCTGAGCAACTTCCTGAACCCGCCACCTTTGTTGTGTCCTTCACGATTATAAATGGCGGCAACCTTCAGCCCCAGGCCGAAGAGCCACTTGGCGATCCTTCCTTTCTCCCTCACACTGCGCTCAATGTTGTTGCGAAAATTTTTGGCCAGTGCAGGTACGCTCAGCAAAAAATGGGGACGGATTTCCTGAATACAAACAGGTATGTTTCTTAAGGTTTCATTGATCGTTTTGCCCGTTTTCAGTGAAGCAAGACTGGCACCGTTACGGATAAGGGCATAAATCCCGACGGTGTGGGCAAAGGAATGGTCCCAGGGAAGAATGTGCAGGGATGTATATTCAGGCGGCACCTCAAAAATGGCTGAAGCCTGCTCCACATTGTGCAGGTAATTATTATGTGTCAGGATAATTCCCTTGGGATCAGCCGTGGTTCCCGAGGTATAACAAATATTCGCATAATCGTCAGGGAGCAGGCTGTTCTTCAGCTTCTCCAACACAGGTGCAACAGCGTCCCTTTGTCTTTTCCCCTGTGCCCTGACAGATTCCATTTCCAGAATTTGACACCCCGATTCCCCGCCGACATTCTGCAATTGTTCCTCTGTGGGATCAAGCACTGCCACAAAAGAAAGCCCGGGCAGTTGTTCAATCAAACCTGGAATCTTATAAAAGTGATTGCCGGAAACAATGATCCCTTTACAGTCTGCATGATGTAACCTGAAGTGCAAATCAGCTTTTTCTTCAATCTTTACTGAAAGGGGGACACAAACACCACCGCAGAACAAAACAGCCAGTTCACTGATCACCCAGTCATTTCTCCCCTCAGATATCAGGGCAACCCGGTCTCCTTTTTCCACCCCGAGAGTGAGTAAACCATGTGCTGTTTCAGATACCCGCTGATAGGCTTCATCATAAGTCATTCCTTCATACTGCCGGTCCTTTTTCTCCCAAAGAAGTGTGCGCTCAGGAAACAAATTCACGCTACGCTCAAACAGTTGAACCAAACTTTTATTTTCCATCATGACAACCGGATATTGGTTATGTTTCGCTTAATACATATTTCCCTGCGACTAAAAAAATAAAATAATCCAGGCAAATAAACTAATTTTGCACAGGTTTAGCCATCTGATTTACGCACAAAGATAATCCCCATAATGGTATAAAATAGAAAATGTTGAAGCCGATATTCTTTTCTACCATACAGAACTACAAGCAAAAGACGCTGTTCTCTGACCTGACAGCAGGTCTCATTGTAGGAATCGTAGCGCTGCCCCTGGCCATTGCTTTTGCCATTGCTTCGGGCGTCCCTCCTGAAATGGGATTGATTACAGCGGTGGTGATCGGCTTTTTCGTCTCCTTTCTCGGAGGCAGCCGGGTGCAGATCGGGGGCCCGTCCGGTGCCTTTATCGTGGTAATTTACGGCATCATGCAGCAATTCGGGCTGCAGGGGGTCGTGGTAGCTTCCATCATGGCAGGAGTTATCCTGCTTATTATGGGTTTGATTCGTGCAGGCACCGTCATCCAGTTTATGCCATATCCCATTGTCGTAGGATTCACCAGCGGCATCGCCCTGATTATTTTTACCACGCAGATGCAGGAGTTTTTCGGCATTCCCGGGAACGGAATCCCCGGCGACCCGCTTGGTAAGTGGGTTTACTATTTTAATCACATCAGTGTAATCAACCCGCAGGCAGCTGGTATGGGCCTGCTGACTGTGCTGATTACCATACTCTCACCAAAAATATACCGCAGAATACCGGGATCACTGGTAGCCATTGTGGTGGTCACCCTCCTTGTGAACACCCTTGGATTGAATCTTGAGACCATCGGAAGTAAATTTGGTGAATTTTCCGCTTCCTTCGCCCTGGCAGATTTCTCCGGGGTAAACCTGGAACTGATCAATCAATTGCTTGTTCCTGCCTTTACCCTGGCCATGCTCGGTGCCATTGAATCGCTGCTTTCTGCCATTGTGGCTGACGGGGCGACCGGCTACCGCCACCGCCCCAATACCGAGTTGATGGCACAGGGGGTGGCCAACATGCTTTCTCCCCTTGTAGGAGGAATGGGAGGATCAGGTGCCCTGGCCAAGACCATGACCAATTTGCGCAACGGGGGAAAAACACCCATGGCAGGCATGTTTCATGCAGTGATCCTCCTGTTTTTTATGCTTTTCCTTGGCAAACTTGCCATGATGATCCCCCTTACCGCCCTGGCCGGCATTCTGGTGGTTGTGGCCTACAATATGAGTGAGTGGCGTTCTTTCAGGAGCATTCTGAGAAGTTCACGCGGAGAAGCATCGGTCCTGCTGACCACCTTCCTGCTGACCATACTGGCAGGACTCAACGTTGCCCTGCCATTTGGCATCATCCTGGCACTGGTTCTTTTCGTGAACAGGGTCATGGAAACTTCGGAAATCGAAGTATTAAAACATGAGGTGGAGGATGAAAAATCGCACATTTCCGAAGACATAGACACCCTGGACATCCCAAAAGGAGTGGAAGTCTTCCAGATCATGGGGCCCTTCTTTTTCGGTATTGCCAATAAGTTTGAAGAAGCTGAAAAAGAGATTCACGAGACACCCAAAGTCCGGATTCTCAGGATGAGGCGGGTTCCCTTTATTGATTCAACAGGGATGAAAAACCTTCGCAACTTCTGTAACCGCTCCCGGAAACACGGCACAAAAATCCTGCTGTCGGGAGTAACCCCCAAAGCCATGAGAGCCCTGATCAAGGAAGGCCTCTACGATGACATTGGCAAAGAAAATATTTGTGAAAATATTGAATGCGCACTGGACCGGGCCAGGGAGGTCATGCGCAATCAAAGGCAATAAGAAAAACCTCAAAAGCAATAAAGAAAACCGGCCGCCAGAGCTGTTTAGAAGCACTGACTGCCGGTTTTTCAGATGAAAGATCTCAGAAACTTATTGACTGATCGCCTCCTCTACCCTGGCAACAATTTTCTCTTCTTTTTCGCGGGCAGCAGCCTCAATCTTTTTGGCCTCCGCAAATATTTCCGCAAAGAATGCCTTGTCTTCCAGTCCTTCGGCATTGATCTTCACATTCAAGAATGCACCCCGCACAGCTGTACATGCACAAAGGGCCCCCACTCCGGCATCTGAAATGGAATTGGGGTTGCCATTTTCCACCATCACCTCCATCACTTCCATGGATTCATAGGCCTTTTTCATTACCCGGAAAGGAATTTCAATGGCATACTTCGTGGCATCCTGGATGGCCTGGGTGCGAAGCCTTTTGTCTTCTTCCGATTTTTTCGGCATACCGAAAGCCTCAATGATGCGATTAAAGGCCCGGGTGTCTTCATCCACCAGGTAAAGCAATTCATCCTTAATGGCCTGGCCTTTCTCCGCCCAAACACTGAATTCCTCCCAACGCTCATCCCAGCCACGTTTATGAGACGACAAGTTGGCCACCATGGTTCCCAGGGAAACCCCCAGTGCTGCCACGTAGGCAGACACCGAACCACCGCCGGGGGCGGGCGACTCGCTGGCAGTCTCATCGGCAAACCCATGAACCGTCATGTCAACCAGTTTCCTTTCGTTCTCATCCTCCAGCATATACTCAATTATCTTTTCTTTCGGGTTGAAAGGTTTAAGCTCATCGAGCCCCATGGATTTTACCGCGATCTTGATCAGCTCGGATTCTGATACACCCAGACTCCTCTCCTGCTTCCGCAGAAAATATTTACCGGCATCCAGCATTGCGTCAAGCGGCACCAGTCCCACTAGTTCCGATCCGGTAACCCGAAGTCCGCGGGCATCCGCTTTTTTGCAAACCTCATCAAATGCCACATGCACCGGGGTCACCTTGATGTTGGTCAGGTTCATTGATATCTGGGCCACCCCATACTCCTCAATAAACCACCCGATACCCTTGACCTCTTTCAGGGTGCCGGGAATATACACAGGGTTCCCGTTTCCATCCTTCACAATCTTTCCGGTAAGCGGATTTCCTTCCCGCTTTACACGACCCTTTTCTCTTACATCAAAAGCCACTGCATTGGCACGACGGGTTGAGGTCGTATTCAGGTTGATGTTATAAGCTACCAGAAAATCACGGGCACCAACCGCAGTAACCCCGGTACGGGGATTAAGCTCAGCCGGACCAAAATCCGGGGCCCATTCAGGCTGCTGCAGTTTCTCCGCCATTCCTTCATATTCTCCCTTCCGGCAATTGGCCAGATTTTTTCGTTCAGGCTTCTGTGCCGCATTCTCGTAGCAATACACAGATATCCCCAGCTCCTCTCCTATTCGCTGTGCCAGTTTATGGGCATATTCAACTGTTTCCTCCATGGTAATGTTGGAAACCGGCACCAGGGGACAAACATCAGTTGCACCCATGCGCGGATGGGCTCCCTTGTGTTTGCGCATATCAATCAGTTCCGAAGCTTTTTTCACGGCCTGGAAAGCCGCCTCAACGACTTCGTCGGGGGTTCCCACAAAGGTAACCACCGTCCGGTTCGTATCCTGACCCGGATCCACATCCAGCAGTTTTACACCTTCAACTGACTCTATTTCCCGGGTGATCTTGTCAATCACCCCCATATCTTTCCCTTCACTGAAATTGGGGACACATTCAACTATTCTTTTCATAATTCCGGCTTTTATTAATTTTTACTAAAGTGATCAGGGTTGAAAACAAACGGCAGTGGTGACATCAACAGGCAGAAAATGTGCTCCGTACCCGAAGACATAATTACCTCACACGAAAAACATAATCACCTCACGCGAATCACTTCATGCGAAAATAAAAAAAAAGCCCTTAATAATAAAGGGCTTTCTGTGAATGCGATATCGAAAAACGCCTGATTAGCGCCGTGCTTCCTTGATACGGGCCTTCTTACCGCGCAGTTTACGCAGGTAAAAGATTCGTGCACGCCGCACCAGTCCGCGGCGATTCAGGGTTATCTTTTCAATAAAAGGAGAATGCACGGGGAATATCCGCTCTACCCCAATACTTCCGGATATTTTGCGTACGGTAAAGGTCTCCGTCGGACCATTGCCCCGGCGCTGTATTACTACACCCTGAAAAGGCTGGACACGTTCTTTGTTTCCTTCGCGGATCTTATAGTAAACGGTGACATTGTCACCAGCTTTGAATGCAGGCCACTCCCTCTTTTCTACCAGGTTATCCTGCACAAAACGCATTGTTTCCGTCTGGTTCATCGGTATTGTATTTTTGTGTGTGCTATTTCGCTGAAATGGAGTGCAAATTTAGGGAATTATTTGGAACTATAATAGCGGAAAGCGATTTTATTTTCAGATCACCGGGAAAAAAGTTGAAACACTTATGCCAAAAAGGTTTAACCATCCAGCAAGCCGGGCCTTCGCTCCCTGGTACGCTCCACCGCCTTGTCGTGCCGCCATTCAGCAATTTTCCGGTCATGCCCTGACAAAAGCACATCCGGCACCTGCCAGCCTTTATAATCAGCCGGACGGGTATATACCGGGGGCGACAGCAGATTATCCTGGAATGAATCAGACAAGGCAGAAGTTTCATCACCCAACACACCAGGGATCAGCCGCACCACCGCATCGGTCAGGGTGGCAGCCGGAAGCTCCCCTCCCGACAACACATAATCTCCCACAGAAATTTCCCGGGTGATCATATGCTCCCGTATTCGCTCATCGATTCCCTTATAATGGCCACAAAGCAAGATCAGGTTTTTTTTAACAGATAGTTGATTTGCCATGGGTTGATTCAGCTTGTCGCCGTCAGGAGTCATATAAATAATCTCATCATACGCCCTTTCCGCCTTCAGGGCAGCAATACACCGCTCAATGGGTTCAATCATCATCACCATTCCCGCTCCTCCACCGAAAGGATAATCATCGACCCTCCGGTGCTTGTCGGTTGAATAATCACGGATATCATGCAAGTGGATCTCCACCAGTTTTTTCTCCATTGCCCTCCGGATAATGGAGTGAGAAAAAGGACCGGCAAACATCCCCGGAAATATGGTCAGGATATCAATACGCATCATTGTTTTTTTTGCAAAAATACAGCTTTCCGCTGACTCATGCTCACCACCCTCTCCGGAACCTCATAAGCGTCTCCCGAACCTTCAGTCTATCCCAATCTCATAAGCGTCTCCCCAACCTCATAAGCCACCGGATTACTTCTTCAGCATAATGCTCTTCAGTGTGATCGCTCTTCAGCATGACCAAACACCCCCATCCCGAAAAGGGCAAAATCATAACGCACCGGGTCATCCATGTCAAGTTCCCTCAGGTTTGCCGTCAGTTCCTCCACCGCTTTCCAGTCGTTTTGTTTCCGGCAAAGCAATCCCAGTCTGCGGGCCACCCTTCCGGAATGAATATCCAGCGGACAATACAACTCGCCGGGCTGAAAGGCATCCCAGATGCCAAAATCAACACCCCCTTCATCTTTACGTACCATCCACCTGAGAAACATGTTTAACCGTTTGGCCGCCGAACCGGCAGCGGGATTGCTCACATGCTTGAGGGTTCTCGACGGATGGGGGATCTCAAAAAAAACCTTGCGAAAATAACAAATGCCATCCTTCAATCCGCTTCCGCGGGATGCCCCCTCATCAAATACAGCCTCCAGCCCTCCATGATTCTGGTAAATATTTTTTAGCGAATACAGAAAAAAGGTGAGGTCCGTTACACAAAAGGTACGATGCACAAACCCGTCAAAACGCTGCAAGTCTTTTTCAGAGAACCGG
>SKUN01000151.1 GCA_007129945.1 Bacteroidales bacterium | reverse complement strand
TGATGACTATAATACCCTTGCATTTATGGTAGACTTCAATAAGCTGTTGGTCCCCACACCCCCTGTTTATGAGCGTGATGAAAACGGGCAGGTTATGTTTGACGATAACGATGACCCGATCATTGCCGAGGGGAGAGACCCCAATCGTTCTGTGGTGGCAGGTATGCTGGGATCATTCAGCGATGCCCCGGGGGGGGTCAGTGAGGAATTGCAGGAATTTACCATTTCGGCCGGGGCAGAGTACTGGTATGACGAGCAGTTTGCCATTCGCGCCGGATATTTCCATGAACATGAAAACAAGGGAAACAGGAAGTATTTTACCGTCGGACTGGGTTTGAAGTATAACGTATTCGGGCTTGATTTTGCCTATGTGATTCCCGTTGCCCAGCGTAGCCCATTGGAAAACGTATTGCGTTTCTCCCTGTCGTTTGACTTTGATGCCCTGCGGGCTGAAAGATAATCCCTGATATGCGTGTCGGCTTTGGATATGATGTGCACCGGCTTGATGGCAACCGGCCATTTGTGATCGGAGGGGTGTTGATCCCTTATGATAAAGGCGCTGTGGGTCACTCCGATGCCGATGTGCTGATTCATGCCATTATGGATGCCTTGCTGGGTGCCGCGGCCCTTGGGGATATCGGTCAGCATTTTCCGGATACCGATCCCCGTTATAAAGATGCCGACAGTAAATGGTTACTGGAAAAGGTTATGCTGCTGCTTCATCAACGGGGTATGATAATCGGTAATATTGATTCCACCGTTTGCCTGCAGCAACCGAAGATCTCCCCATATATTCCTGAAATGAAACGGGTATTGTGCGAATTGATGCAGCTTAACCCGGATCAGCTTTCGGTTAAAGCCACTACAACTGAAAAACTGGGGTTTGTTGGTCGCGAAGAGGGCGTTGCCGCTCAGGCTGTTGTCCTCGTCAGATCGTCCGGATAGGGTCAGCGCCTCAGCTGGAAACTTTCCCCCAGGTATAATTTCCTTACCTCCGGGTCTTCCGCCAGTTCGTCGGAGGTGCCGGCTTTCAGAATGGAGCCTTCAAAGAGCAGGTAGGCCCTGTCGGTAATTGACAGGGTTTCATGTACATTATGATCTGTGATCAATACCCCGATATTCCTTTCTTTGAGCTGCGAAACGATTCCCTGGATATCTTCAACGGCAATGGGGTCAACTCCTGCAAAGGGCTCATCCAGCAAAATAAATTTGGGATCCACGGCCAGTGACCTGGCAATTTCTGTTCGCCTCCTTTCTCCGCCAGAAAGTGTAATGCCCTTACTTTTCCTGATATATTGCAATCCGAATTCATCCAGCAGGCTTTCAAGCTTTTCCTTTTGTTCTTCTTTACTTTTGTCAGTAAATTCCAGTACGGCTTTTATATTATCCTCCACGCTGAGGCTGCGAAACACACTGGCTTCCTGTGCCAGGTAACCAATGCCCATCTGTGCCCTTTTATACATGGGCAGGCTGGTGATGTTCTCGTTTTCCAGGTGGATCGATCCTTTATTGGGTTTGATCAATCCCACCATCATGTAAAAAGTCGTGGTTTTACCGGCACCGTTGGGGCCAAGCAACCCGACGATCTCCCCCTGACTTACTTCAACCGACACATGGTTGACCACCACGCGCTTCTTGTATTTTTTTACCAGGTTTTGTGTATACAACTTCATACTGTTCATGCAGACAGGTGTTAGGAATCGTTAAAAGGGTCAGATAATGCCTTCATTGAGAATATCGTGCAAATGGACAATGCCCTTGTATTCATTGTTATCCACAACGATAAGCTGGGTGATGTTATTTTGTCGCATCAGTTGCAGGGCATCCACGGCCAGGGTGTCACCGGTTATGACTTTCGGATTGGCACTCATAATATCGTTGGCCCGGATGCCGGAAATATCCTGGTTTTTCTGAAGCATCCGCCGAAGGTCACCGTCCGTAATAATGCCCACAACCTGCCCTTTATCCAAAACAGCGGTAGCTCCCAGGCGTTTCCCGGAAATCTCCACAATAATGGTCTGGATATCGTCGTCCAGCAAAACCGCAGGTTTTTCATTACGCGGATAAAGGTTCTCAGCTTTCATGTAAAGTTGCTTGCCCAGGGATCCTCCCGGATGGTATTTCGCAAAATCACTGGCAGTAAATCCACGGCAGTGAAGCAACGCAATGGCCATGGCATCACCCATGACCAGCTGGGCAGTGGTGCTGCAGGTGGGGGCCGGATTGCCCGGGGTAGCCTCATTTTCGACCGTTGTATTAATCAGTATGTCCGATTGCCTGGCAAGATATGAGCTGGTGTTGCCGGTCATGGCAATCAGACTGGCGCCCAGTGCTTTGAGCATAGGAACGAGCACCTTGATTTCAGGGGTGTTTCCGCTGTTGCTGATACACATGACCAGATCCTCGTTCTGGATGATGCCCAGATCTCCGTGAATGGCATCCGCTGCATGCATAAAGATGGCCGGGGTTCCCGTTGAGTTGAAGGTTGCCACGATCTTTTCTGCAATGATGGCACTTTTACCGATACCAGTTACAACAATGCGGCCTTTGCTCCGAAGGATTTGTTCAACGGCCAGCACAAAATCATCATCGATATAGTTTTTTAAGCGACTTATCGCCAGCCGCTCATCTTCTATCGTATGCAATGCAATTTCCTTGATTTCCCTGGCTGATTTCACTTTATTATAATTATTGAAAAACTTTGTTAAACCATTTATTTAATACTAAATTTACACTACAAACCTACGCGATTTTTCCCAAAATGGGAAAAAACTGTTATAATTCATTGATTAAATATTTCGGCCTGTTTTTTGTTACGGTGTTATGGAAGTGCACAATATAGATAATAATACCATGGAGGTAAAAAGCAGTGTTTCTCTTCGTGAACTGCTTAAACAGATTTTCGGATACGGAACGTTTAAAGGAGACCAGGAAGCCATCGTTCAATGCCTGATGAACGGGAATGACTCTTTTGTGATCATGCCCACCGGTGGTGGTAAGTCTATGTGCTACCAGTTGCCTGCCCTGATAGGAAAGGGTACGGCCATCATTGTTTCTCCTCTGATTGCCCTCATGAAGAACCAGGTGGATGCCATCCGCAATTTTGCATCTTTTGACGGCATTGCCCATGTGTTGAACTCCTCTCTTACCCGTGCGGAGGTCAACCAGGTAAAAAGTGATCTCAGCAGCGGGGTGACCAAGTTATTGTATGTGGCCCCGGAATCGCTTACCAAGGAGGAGAATGTATCGTTTCTCAAAACGCTCGACATTTCATTTTTTGCCGTAGACGAAGCCCATTGTATTTCTGAATGGGGGCATGACTTCAGGCCTGAATACCGGCGTTTGCGTCCGATTATCGAGGCCTTTGAGCGGAAAGTACCTGTAATTGCACTTACCGCTACAGCCACCCTGAAAGTACAGCAGGATATCCAGAAAAATTTGGGAATGACGGATGCGCGCCACTTTATTTCGTCTTTTAACCGGCCCAATCTTTACTATGAGATCCGACCTAAAACAAAGAATATCACCCGTGATATTATTCATTATGTCAAGTCGCAGGAGGGTAAATCAGGAATTATTTATTGCCTCAGCCGTAAAAAGGTGGAAGAACTCGCTGCCACTTTGCAGGTAAACGGAATTCGTGCGCTTCCCTATCATGCCGGTCTGGATGCCGCGGTCAGGGTGAACAACCAGGATAAGTTCCTGATGGAGGATGCGGAGGTGATCGTTGCCACCATTGCTTTCGGAATGGGAATCGATAAACCCGATGTCCGTTACGTTATCCATCACGATATCCCGAAAAGCCTTGAGGCGTACTACCAGGAAACCGGTCGTGCCGGTCGGGATGAAGGAGAGGGGAATTGCATTGCTTTCTATTCTTACGATGACATCCAGAAGATGGAAAAATTCCTGAAAGGGAAACCGGTGGCCGAACAGGAGGTCGGGATGCAGTTGCTTATGGAAACAGTTGCTTATGCTGAATCCTCCATCTGCCGGAGAAAAACACTTTTAAACTACTTCGGTGAAGTATATGACAAAGGAAATTGCGGATCATGTGACAATTGTCTGAATCCGAAAGAAAAATTTGAAGGAAAAGAATATATTTGCCTGCTGTTAGAAGCCGTTATTGCGGTGAAGGAATTGTTTAAACCTAAACATGTAATCAGCGTTCTTATGGGAAAAAATACCACAGCTGTTAAATCCTGCAAGCACAATCAGCTGGATGTTTTTGGCAAAGGCGCCCACAGAGATGAGAAGTTCTGGTACGCTGTTCTGAGGCAAAGCCTCGTTGAACGGCTTCTGGAAAAGGATATCGAAGACTATGGCACATTGAAGGTCACGGCAGCAGGACATGGGTACCTGGAGAATCCCCGCTCTGTCCGGATGAGTAAAGATCATGATTACGATACCCCTGATGATGCCGACAGCGTAGCAGGAATGGCTCAGAAAACCAGTGCAACGGATAAGGTCCTTTTCTCATTGCTTAAAGACCTTCGTAAACAGATGGCCCGTAAACACAACCTTCCTCCCTTTGTTATCTTTCAGGATCCGTCGCTGGAGGATATGGCCATCCAGTACCCGGTCAAACTCGACGAATTGAAACAGATCACAGGGGTAGGCAGCGGAAAGGCAGAGCGTTTTGGTCGTCCATTTATTGGTCTGATATCCAGGTATGTTGAAGACAATGAGATCGAACGGCCCATGGATATGGTGGTGAAATCTGTGGTGAATAAATCCGGACTGAAGGTGTACCTGATCCGGAATATTGACCGGAAAGTTTCCCTGGAGGATCTTGCTGAGGCCAAAGGGCTGGATTTTGATGACCTGCTGCACGAACTCGAGAGTATTGTAGCTTCCGGTACCAAAATTGACATTGGTTACTATATTAACGAGGCGGTCGACGTGGACAAGCAGGAGGAAATATTTGATTATTTCACCACAGCAGAAAGCGATTCTTTTGAGCAGGCCCTCGAAGAACTGGGAGAGGACGATTTCACAGCAGAGGAGGTCAGACTGGTCCGGATACGTTTTATGTCGGAGATGGGAAACTAGCAGATAACGCTTTGCAATAACAATCACTATCTACAATCACTATCTACAATCAACATTCAATATGGAAAAAAAAGAGAAGATGGAACAGGCTACCCCTGACAGGGAACCTGCATCCGGTGGAATGAACAAGGGCATGGTTATTAATGTGGTTCTTTTTCTGGGCCTCGTTGTACTCTACGGACTTCATTTTATGGGAAGCCCGGTCGGGGAAGAACAGAATGCAGGGGAGATTCCTGTGGTTGAAAGAAAAATTGATGAGGCCACGCATGCCATTGCTTATGTGAATAATGAGATTCTGATGGAGCAGTATACCATGGCCATTGATATGCGGGCAGATTTTGAAACCGAGCAAAGACAGCTGGAAACTGATCTGGAAAGGCGTCAACGCACTTTTCAGAATGACGTGGAGCGCTTTCAGCAACAGATTCAGGCGGGGACTATTGACATGGAAGAAGCCCAGCTGATGGAGCAGGAATTGATGCAGCGTCAGCAGGACCTGATGCAGCTTAATGAAACATATATGGATCGCCTTGCCAGGAAGGAAAGGGAGTTGAATGAGGAATTGCTGGACAGGATCAGTGACTTTCTGGAGCGCTACAACCGGGATCAGGGGTATGACTTTATCCTGGGCTATTCACGTGGAGGCGGAATTCTGTTTGCTGACCAGGCATACGATGTGACAGCAGAAGTTCTTGATCAGCTGAATTATGAATATGAACAAAACCAATAAACCCAATTGAACGATGATTAAAAAATTGACTGTTTTTTTGATGTTTGTCTGCCTGGCAGGTTTCTCCGGGCTTTTTGCCCAGGGGAATTATACCCTGGTAATCCACGGTGGGGCCGGAAATGTGGATCGTGAGCGGGTGCCTGAGGACCGGGAAGAGGCTTTTTATGCCAAATTGAATGAGGCCCTGGATGCCGGGGAGGCCATACTTGAAGCGGGTGGTTCCAGCCTTGAAGCAGTGGAAGCTGCAGTGCGGATCATGGAGGATTCTCCCAAATTTAATGCAGGGAAAGGAGCTGTTTTTACGCACGAGGGTGGCAATGAGCTGGATGCTTCCATTATGTGCGGTCAGCAGATGACGGCAGGTGCCATTGCAGGAGTGACCAATATCCGAAACCCCATCAGCACTGCCCGTAAAGTGATGGATCTTTCCCCCCATGTGCTTTTGTCCGGTACCGGGGCGGAAACTTTCGCCATGGAGCACGGTGCAGAAACCGTGGATCCTTCTTACTTTTTTGATCAGTACCGTTACGACCAGTTGCAGGAACGGCTTCGCCAGATGGACGAAACCGGCTATATCGATTCTGCAGATATGATGGGTACAGTTGGTGCGGTTGCCCTTGATAAAAACGGAAACCTGGCAGCCGCTACCTCCACGGGCGGAATGACCGCAAAGCGTTACAACCGTGTGGGAGACAGCCCGATTATCGGTGCAGGAACTTATGCGGAGAACTCCAGTTGTGCCGTTTCCTCCACCGGGCATGGCGAATACTTCATTAAATATGCCGTGGCGTATGATGTGTCTGCACAGATGCGTTACAAAGGTGTTGAACTGGAGGAGGCCACCAACAGTATTATCCATGGAACTCTCCGGGAACTGGGTGTGAATGGCGGTCTGATTGCCGTTGATAAAGACGGCAACGTGAGTATGCCTTTCAATACGTCGGGAATGTTTCGTGGCTACACCCGTTCAGACGGTGAGCGCGTGGTGAAGATCTTTGGCGACGAGTAACCCTGATTACTGATTTTTATATTGCAGTACCTCATCTGAGAAATATTCAAGTACCACGCCGGCTTCAGCGAACAATTGTTCCGATTCACTGCCGGCGTGGTATTTTTTTTCACAAACCACCCGTTTAATCCCGCAGTTGATTATGAGCATGGCGCAAACCCTGCAGGGAGTCATCCGGCAGTATAGGGTGGCACCCTCAATGCTGATGCCCAGTTTTGCCGCCTGGCAGATGGCATTTTGTTCAGCGTGGACTGTCCGCATGCAGTGGGTGGTTACGCGGCCATCCTCGTGCTGAAGTTTTTTCATTTGATGACCCGCATCATCGCAATGAGGGAGGCCTGTGGGAGATCCCACATAACCGGTGACAAGAATTTGCCGCCCTTTGGCAATGACGCATCCGCTTCTTCCCCGGTCACAAGTTGCTCGTTTGCTTACCGTATGGGCAATCTCCATGAAATATTCATCCCATGAAGGTCTTTTATAATTACTGGTTGTCATAGTTATCCGCCTGGTTGCTTATTTTGTTCTGTACCTATATGTTTGAGAAACGCTTCTGTTTTCCGGTGCAGATCTGAAAGGCTGCCGTCATTCCTGATTACATAATCGGCAGCATCAATACAGGCTGCAAGGTTTTGCTTATTGGGATCGGTGGTGTGCATCTCCCTTTCCTCATTCATGATGAAGGTTGAATACGATACCCGGTCGGTTTCTGAATTCCTGTAGCGGATCCGCTTGTACCTGATGCGGGGGTCTGCGTCTACGGCCAGCAGGAAAAACGCTTCTTCCCTGCGCAGGGCTTCCACTTCTCCCGGCGTCCGAATGCTCTCGATCACACAATTCTGACCCAGATCCTTTGTCCTTTTTATAAGGGCTTCAGCGATGTGCGAAGGGCCGTATTTTGCCCTGATTGAGTTGGCAATGGCTGTAAGGGTATCCCTGTCTACAGGCATCTGTCGCCTTTCCAGCTCCTCTTTCAGAAATTCACGTACGGAAAAATGGGCGAATCGCTTTTCCCTGACCAGGTAATCAACCACCGTTCCTTTCCCGGCTCCCAGCGTACCTGTTATCCCAACAATGACCATGCTTGTTTTTGGTGTAAAAGTAATGGTTTTTTCAAAAAAAAAGCTCCGTAAGCGATACGGAGCTTTGACAGCGTAAAGACAAACAGGTCATTCGTCTTTCTTTACATTGATTGCTTTTTTCCCCCTCTCATCTTCAGAGATTTCAAACGTTACCTTGTCATTGTTGGTGACAGGATCAAGCAAGCCGGTGTGGTGAACAAAAACATCCTTCTCTGTTTTGTCATCAACGATGAACCCATACCCTTTTTTCTCATTAAAAAACTTAATTGTACCGGTTTCCATAACAAACGGATTAAATAATAAATTGGTGGACAAATCAAATGTACGAAAATTTTGTCCATTCACAAGGATTTTATGGAAAAATTCCCGGCAAACTGCAATTTTTTATGACCGAATGGCGTATTGTGTGGGATTGAAGATAACCGGCAGCTCCCGTTTGTGTGACTCGTGCAAGTAGAGAGGTTAAGGTCAAACGGGCTTACTGCCGGTTATTTCAGGACGTTTCTAGAAATGGTTGATCTCCTGCATCAGCTGCTCCGGCTGTTGTAAAAGACCGGGATTCTTGTCAATATGGATGAGTCCCGATACTGATAGTTTAACGGCCCTGACACTATTTTGTTGTTCCCCATCTTCTCCGTGACATTTCACCACAAGCAATGATCCTGCTTTGATCAGAAAACGTGGGATATCATTTGTCAGGTTCAGCAGATCCCGGGTTGTTTCTTCAAGTTGCTGATTGGCGCAATTTCTCCCATTGATGCATTTGGCGATGTCGTCAATGCGCTCGTAAACTTCGTAAAGACTGAGATCATTTATGGATTTTGTCATGTGTTCGGTCAGTCCTTCCCGCTTTTCTCCGTTGGAGAAAAATTCAAATCCCACAGCATCCATTAACCGGCTCAGTTCCCGGTTGCATTTATTCAGCACATCCTTATTTTGGGTATCAAAGAAAGAAACCACTGGCACATGTCTCTTCAGCTTTCGTTTTTTATAATCGGTATTGATTGAGTTGAAGGAGATGTATTCATTGAAAGAATTCTGCAGTATATAGATCTGGTCTTTAAGCCGGTGTATTTCGGCCATATGTTTTTTCTCCAGCCGGTCAATCTTCTTTTCATAGTACCGGTAATACTGCTTCATGAACTTGTTTTGGGGTCCCGCCGCTACAAGTCGCTGACCTTCCTCGGTATCAGTGAAGTTATTAACATTTTCAATGAACTTCTCAGCCAGCTGGTCGGCCTGCTTCATGTACGCTGTTTCATACTTCCAGGTATTTTTGGGATTCAGGATGCTGCTGTCGACTCCCCTGACCTCTTTCGGGATCATCAGGCCGAATGGTGCAAGTTCCTCCACTTCTGTCCGGTCCAGTGATCCGTCGAGGATGGAGCGGATAATATTCCTGGTGCTCTCAATATCTATGCGCTGCCCGACACCGTACGGGCCCCCGATCCAGCCCGTATTGACCAGGTAGGCAGTGGCACCATGTTCTTTCATCTTTTTAGCCAGCTCCTGGGCATAAACAGTCGGATGGAGCAGCAGGAAGGCTGCGCCAAAGGCCGAGGAAAAGGTTGGCAGTGGTTCTTTGACTCCCCGTTCGGTGCCTGCCAGCTTGGCCGTGTAGCCGCTGAGGAAGTAATACATCGCCTGGTCGCGGTTCAGGCGCGCCACAGGAGGCAGTATCCCGAAGGCGTCTGCGGTGAGGAAGATTATCTTCTTTGGGTGGGTTCCCTTGGAAACAGGTCTGACAATGTTTTTAATATGATAAAGGGGGTATGACACCCTGGTATTCTCTGTTTTGCTGGTGTCCGAGAAGTCGATCTCCCCTGTTTTTTCGTCATAAACTACATTTTCCAGCAGGGCGTTACGCTGTATGGCGTTGTAAATGTCGGGTTCCTTTTCCTTACTCAGGTTGATACATTTAGCATAACAGCCACCCTCAAAATTGAAGATCCCTTCATCGTCCCATCCATGTTCATCGTCACCGATCAGGTACCTGTCCGGATCGGCTGAAAGCGTTGTTTTGCCGGTGCCGGAAAGCCCGAAAAATATGGCTGTGTCACCATTTTTACCCATGTTTGCCGAACAGTGCATGGCGGCAATTCCTCTGAGCGGGAGGTAATAATTCATCATGGAAAAGAAGCCTTTCTTGATCTCACCGCCATACCATGTGCCACCCACAACGGCCTTTCTTTCTTTCAGGTTAAAAGCCACATATACGTCAGAATTCAGGTCCTGCTCTTCCCATTTCTCATTGACCGTTTTACATGCATTCAGCATCACGAAGTCCGGTTCAAAATTTTCCAGGTCTTCGTCGGCAGGACGGATGAACATATTCTTGACAAAATGGGCCATCCAGGCAACTTCCGTGATCACGCGTATTTTGATCCGGGTGTTCTCATTGGCACCACAGAACGCATCCATCACATACAGCTTCTTCCCGTGAAACTGGTTCAGGGTGGTCTCTTTCAGGGAATCCCAGGTCTCTTCGGTAATGGGCTTGTTGTCTGACCGGTTTTTCCCGTCGGCCCACCAGATATTGTCTTGTGAGGTTCCCTCCCTGACAATGTACTTGTCTTTGGGTGAGCGTCCGGTGAAAATACCTGTGTCTACCGCTACGGCTCCTGTGTCGGTGACAAATCCTTTTTCATAACCTTCCAGGGCAGGATCGGTTTCATGGTGAAAAAGTTCGTCATAAGAAAGGTTGTAAAAGACCTGCTGGACGTCATGGATACCGTACTGCGCAAGATCAGGGGCTTTGATTCCGGCGCCCTTTTTCGTTTCAGTTTCTTTCATGTGTTGTTTGGTTTTGGTGTCAGGTTGTTGTTGGTAAAAACCCCCGGCGGGGATGTTTCAAAAATAAGAAAAATGGTTCAGGTTCGGCAGATCTGGTGGTTTTTTTACCGGATCGGTGCGGATTAATGATCACGTTCGCCGAAAATTGCACTGCCAATACGGACCATTGTACTTCCTTCCTCAATGGCAAGCCTGTAATCGCCTGACATTCCCATCGAAATCTCTTTGAATGAGGCTTTCCGGGGAAAGTATTTCTCACGGATGGTGTCAAAGTATTGTTTAAGTTGCCGGAACTCTGATTTTACCTGATCTGTATTATCGGTCAATGTGGCCATGCCCATCAGCCCGCAAATTTCCACATTTCCCATATTGCGAAATGACTCACTTTCCAGTATCTCGCAAGCTTCTTCAAATTGAAGCCCGTATTTTGACTCCTCTTCCGCGATGTGTATCTGGAGCAGGCATTGAATGGTCCGCGCATTTTTCCGTGCTTCCTTGTTGACAATTCTGAGGAGCTTTAAACTGTCGATACTGTGTATAAGTTCTACGAAAGGAGCGATGTATTTCACCTTATTGGACTGCAGGTGCCCGACCATATGCCAGCGGATGTCTTTTGGCAGTGCCTCGTATTTTGGCAGTAGTTCCTGGGCCTTGCTCTCGCCAAACACGAGGTGCCCGGCATTGTACACCTGCATGACCTGGTCCGTGCTTTTTGTTTTGCTTATTGCAATCAGTCTGACTTCTTCGGGAAGCTCTTCAAAAATTTTTTTCAGGTTATCTGCAACAGTCATATGGCTCATTTTTTGTTGATGCAAAAATAAGAAATTACCATGAACGCTTTTTTATATCCCTGTATATTCGTCAGCGGAATAAATCATATAATTATCTTTGCATCATGCAAGAAATGATTTTGATTCTGGATTTCGGTTCCCAGTATACCCAGCTTATTGCAAGGAGGGTCCGGGAGCTGAATGTGTATTGTGAGATACACCCTTACAATTACAAACCCGATAATGACGCCCGGATTAAGGGGGTTATTCTGTCCGGAAGCCCGTTCAGCGTTCGTGACGATGAAGCACTTCGTCCTGATCTTTCGTGGATTGATGTACAAAAACCACTATTGGGTGTCTGCTACGGGGCACAGCTGCTGACAGTGATGCACGGGGGTGAGGTCATGGCTTCTTCTACGCGGGAATACGGGCGGGCACTTCTCTCGCACATTGAACCGGGTGAGCCCCTGTTTCGTGATATTGACCTGAAATCCCAGGTATGGATGTCGCATGCAGATACGATCACACGATTGCCTGAGGGCCATCGCCTGCTCGCCCGTACCAATGATATTGGTGTGGCGGCTTTTGGGATTCCCGAGAAAAAAACATACGGACTGCAGTTTCATCCTGAGGTATATCATACTACCCGGGGGCAGCAATTACTCAGAAATTTTGTGGTGGACATTTGCGGGTGTGCGCAGGATTGGACACCTGAGTCATTTGTTCAGGATGCAGTAAATAAACTGAAAGATAAGATCGGAGTTGATAAAGTGGTGCTTGGGTTGTCCGGTGGTGTGGACTCCAGTGTGGCGGCAGTGCTGCTGCATCAGGCCATCGGAAAACAGTTGCATTGCATTTTTGTGGATAATGGCTTGCTGCGCAAGAATGAATTTGAGGAAGTGCTTTCCTCCTATAAGGATATGGGGCTGAATGTACGCGGAGTGAGAGCCGCCGACCACTTCCTTCAGGCCCTGAAGGGGGTGACAGACCCGGAAGTCAAGCGAAAGGCAATCGGGCGGGTGTTTATTGAAGTTTTTGAAAGGGAAGCTCACAAGATAAAGGATGTGAACTGGCTGGCACAGGGGACCATTTACCCGGATGTGATTGAGTCGGTTTCGGTGAAAGGGCCTTCTGTGACCATCAAATCTCACCACAACGTAGGTGGTTTACCTGACCTGATGAATCTGAAGGTTGTGGAACCACTGAACAGCTTGTTTAAAGACGAGGTAAGGAAAGTCGGCCACAGCCTGGATATTTCTCCGGCAATTCTGGGAAGACATCCTTTCCCCGGACCCGGGTTGGGTATCCGTATACTGGGTGAGGTGAGTGCCCAAAAGGTCAGGATTTTGCAGGAAGTGGATCATTTCTTTATTCAGGCACTGAAAAAGGAGGGGTTGTATGACGATGTCTGGCAGGCAGCGGCAATTCTGTTGCCCGTACAGTCGGTTGGCGTGATGGGGGATGAGCGTACTTACGAAAATGCTGTGGTATTGAGGGCGGTCGGCTCTACAGACGGGATGACGGCTGACTGGATCCATCTTCCTTATGATTTTCTTGCCAATGTCAGCAACGCAATCATTAATAATGTAAAGGGCGTAAACAGGGTGGTGTATGACATCAGTTCCAAGCCACCCGCGACCATTGAATGGGAATAATATGACCGTATTGCAATTTTTTTCCCGGTACAGACGTATGTTAAGTAAACCATTTTTTAATATGGTGACACGATTTGTTTTTGCATTGATTGTCATCCTGTTGGTTCAGGCAGGATTGCCTGCTTTGGCACAAGAGCAGCAGGAAGGGCAGGAAGCCCGGGGGATTACCAACCGTTCGACCACCATCCATATCATTGATGAAAAGCCTTATTACCTGCATGCGGTACTACAGGGGCAAACGCTTTACTCTATTGCCAGGGCTTATGGTGTATTGCAGGAGGACATCCTGGAAGAAAACCCGGATGTCAGGTATGGATTGCAGTACAACCAGGTGATCCGAATTCCTGTTGACGAAGAAGATTTTGACGAAGAGGATATCAGGAGGACGGAGCCTGTGGAGATCAGGGAGGTGGCTCCGGAGCCCCGGGGTGATTTTACCGGGCACGAAGTGCAGCGGCAGGAAACATTGTTTGGTCTGTCTCAGCAATACGGCGTGTCCATTGAAGAAATCCTTTTTTATAATCCGCAGGCACGCGGGGGGCTGCAGGTCGGTCATGTGCTGAGGATCCCTGCAGTGGATCCCGGGGAAGCGCAAGTTACGGAATTTGAAACAGATGGTGAGTACCGCCTTTATACCGTTTCTTCAGGAGAAACCAAATTCGGGATATCGCAACAATTCGGGTTAACGGTGGAGGTTTTGGAGAGGCTTAACCCGGATATCAGGGAGGGGTTGCAGGCAGGCCAGGAAATTCGGGTGCCAACCGAACCCATGGCAGCGGCAGAGCGGGAGCCTCAACGTGAAAGGCAAAGCTATATTTTCCTGCCGACTGATTCGCATAGGGAGGTTGCACCCCGGCCGGATGCCTATTGTTTTGAACCGGAACACAAAGACCATTACCAGGTGGCATTATTGATCCCGCTATTTCTGGAAGAAGTTGATCTTCCCGGAAAATTGCCCTTTATGGAAGACCGCCTGCCTGTTACGGTGCCGGAAGAACTCCTCAATAACAGAACCGGGCGCGGTGATTCCGGAAGCCGGCGTGCAGGGATCCTGCCGCTCGATCATCCTTCATTTGCTTTCCTGAGCTATTACCAGGGCGCATTGCTTGCCCTGGACTCCCTTCGTGAGCAGGGTATGGATGTGACGCTTCATGTGTATGACGTTTGTGAGCAATTGCCCAAGGCAAGAAGAGCCACAGACAGCAATGGGTTTCAGGATATGGATCTGATTATCGGTCCCTTTTATGAGCAAACCCTCGATTACATTGCAGCTTATGGTCGCCGCCATGATATTCCTGTAGTCTCCCCATTACTGCCCGCCAATCATCATTTGCGTGACATGCCGAATCTTTTTAAGGCCACGCCGTCACTGGAGACCATGCTCTCTGAGGTGGCAAATTATGTATCTGTCAATTACCCCAGGCAAAACATCTTATTGGTCCACAACAATCAGCCCGGAGCACAGGAAGTGATCAGTGCATTTCAGGATACCCTGCTGCAGAATGTGGCCATGCGCAATCATTTTTATGACAGCCTGCAACTGGCCAGGGTAAACGGGTATTATTATGATGGTACATTGGTCGGAAACCGCAGGGTCAGTCAGCTGGTGGCGGAATCGGGAGCCGGACAGATGCCCGGGATGATTTCAGGGCGACGTGTGGCCCGGCCAGAAAATGTACAGGAAGTGATCTATCGGCACGAAGGGATTGAAGGGGTCCTGGGGAAAATGAGGCCGGATCAGAAAAATGTGTTAATCACCCTGATTAGTGGTGAGCCTTTTTTGTCTGATTACCTGCGCCGGCTGCATGAATATCGCCGCGAGTTTGACATATCGGTGTTCGGTATTCCTGAATGGGAGGATTATCAAAGCATAGAAATTGACTATCTTCAAAACCTGAATGTCCATACATTTACCCCCGATTTTTACGATTACAGGGATCTGCATATACAGGATTTTGTAAACCGTTACAGGGGTGTCTACCACACTGAGCCCGATGATGATGCCTTCAAGGGAGCGCAGACCATTTATTTCTTCCTGAACGCACTGTACGAATACGGAAAAGATTTTGACCGTTGTATGGCGTTGTTAAATAACAGGGGGTTTGAAAGTCCGTTCTCTTTTAAGCGTCCCTTTGGTACAGGACATGGCTGGGAGAACACCAACACCAGCATTTACCGTATCCAGAATTATCGCCGGGTGGATGTCAGCCGACCCATCGAGATTTTTGCCGGAGAAGTTTCGGAAGAGAACGAAGAATGAGTCAGCGAAGATCTACGACCTCAATTTCCGGATATGCTGAGGGATCGAAAGAAAAGATACCGTCCGGGATGTCAGGGTTTGGTTCCAGTGCTTCTATATTGTAGCGGTAGATGCCTCCGTGCCTGTCGTGGGCCTGGGTGTATTCAAGCCGATGGGTTGTTGTATTGATGGCCACCCTGTATTTGTAGAAAGCCTGTGGTTGTTGGGGCATCATGTCAATAATGTGCACGGTTTGATTGTTATGGGATTCCTCCCTGAGCCAGGTTGAACGAAATTCTTCCCTGAAGTTGTCGAGTACGGAAGTGGGGGTCATGGCACCTTCCGTATCTTCCGCCAGGCTGATATGGACTTCATTGACCTCTTCCATGAATGTCCAGACCACTTCGCCGTCAGAAATAAAATAATTGGTGCCTATGCGCATATGATACTGATCACCCCTTGTGTACAGTATGGCATCCATTTCCTCTTCATAACCACTTTCCCCGTCCTCCATCTGATAAATAAATGAAGCATAAAGAGATTCATAACTCCTGAGAACCCGGCCGGCTTCCTCCAGGATCTCCTCAGCCTTTTCTTCATACATCCTGGGAGCATCGTCCTGATTCTGAGCCGAAATCAGCTGGATGCAAAAAATCAAACAAATAAATGCGATCATGTTTTTCATGGGTTTTGTTATTCGTTTTGCAGAATTTCCTCCAGGCGTACTTCGTCCCTGACCCGTACTTCCCTGGCTTTGCTGCCTTCAAAGGGGCCGACAATACCCGCTGCTTCAAGCTGATCAATAATCCTGCCAGCCCTGTTATAGCCGAGTTTTAACTTCCGCTGAATTAAGGAAGTAGATCCCTGCTGTGTGGAAACCACAATACGGGCGGCATCTTCAAATAATTCGTCCCGTTCCGACGGGTCTCCGGTTTCCTGTTCTGATGCCTCATCTTCGTGGTATTCGGGCAGGTGAAATGCATCGGGGTAAGCTCTTTGCGATCCGATGAATTCGCAGATGCGCTCAATTTCCGGGGTGTCAATAAATGCACATTGTAACCGGAGCAGATCACTGCCTGTGGAGAGCAGCATATCTCCACGGCCGATCAGTTGATCTGCGCCTCCGCTGTCGAGAATGGTGCGGGAATCGATCTTGGAAGTGACGCGGAAGGCGATCCTTGCCGGGAAATTGGCCTTGATGGTTCCGGTAATGATATTGACTGACGGGCGCTGGGTCGCAATGATCAGGTGGATGCCCACTGCACGTGCCAGCTGAGCCAGCCGGGCTATAGGCAATTCTATTTCCTTTCCGGCTGTCATGATCAGGTCGGCAAATTCATCAATAAACAAAACGATATAGGGGAGAAAGCGATGCCCCATATTGGGGTTGAGTCGCCGGGCCACAAATTTTGTATTGTATTCTTTGATATTTCTTGCCTGGGCATCTTTCAGCAGGTCATAGCGGTTGTCCATCTCTACACATAGAGAATTGATGGTTCTCACTACCTGCCGGGTTTCTGTAACGATGGCCTCTTCCGCATCCGGAAGCTTGGCAAGAAAGTGTCTTTCAATTTTGGAAAAAAGATTCAGTTCCACTTTTTTGGGATCGACCAGTACAAACTTTACATATGCCGGATGTTTTTTGTAAAGGATCGACGCCAGTATGGCGTTCAGTCCAACCGATTTCCCCTGCCCGGTTGCTCCGGCCATGAGAAGATGGGGCATTTTTGTGAGGTCGGCAATGAAGGTTTCATTGGCAATGGTTTTGCCCAGCCCAATGGGCAGTTCGTAAGAAGAATTGCGGAAACGGTCGCTGCCCAGTACTGATTTCATGGATACGATCTCCGGCTGACTGTTCGGCACCTCAATGCCGATGGTGCCCTTTCCGGGAATGGGGGCAATGATCCGGATCCCCAATGCGGCCAGGCTGAGGGCAATGTCATTTTCCAGGTTTCTGATCCTGGAAATGCGTACACCGGGGGCGGGAATGATCTCGTACAGGGTAACCGTGGGGCCAACGGTAGCCTTGATTTTGTCGATGCTGATGCTGTAGTTGTTGAGTGTTTCAATGATCCGGTTTTTGTTGGCCTCCAGCTCATCTTTGTTGATTTGTATTGTTCCGCTTCCCCTGTCGTCGAGCAACCGAAGATCAGGCAGGCGGTACTTTGGCAGATCCAGCGTCGGGTCATATTCACCCAGGTGTGAGAGGTCTGGTGTCTCATCACCCTCACCGGAAAAAGGATCCTCGATTGACTGATAGTTGTTGCCAGTGATCTTTCCGTCGGCAATTTCAATTTCCAGTTCCGGGTCTTCACCGGTTTCCCTTTTTTTATCAACTTCATTGTCAGGTAGTTCGGTGTCAAGTTCAATGTCTGAAACAAGGTCTTTTTCATTGCCATCTCCGGAAGGCTCATCTTCATGCGTCTGTTCTGACGCAGCATCGGTTTGTGTGGAGGGCTCCATATCCGGCTGAGCAGGGTTCTGACCGGTTGAAAGGGAATCTGCAACTGTTTCCTGGTTCCACGAATCAGCCGGAGTTCCACTTTCCGCTTTTTCCTGTTTCCCCCGGAAAAGACCGGCCAGGAAAATCCCGGCATTTCTGAAACTGGGATCAAATACGATGATGACCCATGCGCCGGCAGCGAAGAACAATAAAATGGCTGTTCCGGCTTTTCCCAGTAATCCATTCAGCCACAAAGCCCCTTCATAGCCAAATATTCCGCCGAGTATCAGCAGGTCTCCGGCACCAATCAGATAGCCAAAGAAAACAGAAATCCAAACAAGGAGAAAAACTGCATTGGCAATGGTTCGTTTTAACGGGAGTAAATGAAATCCGGTTAAAACCCGTATCCCTGATACGAACAGGATCAGCACAAAAGCGAAAGATGCGAGGCCGAACCCCTGTTTGACAAAGAAATGTGCAAGTATGGCACCGATTCGTCCCATCATGTTCTCCACATCAATTGCAGAGTCTGTCAGTAAAGACCAGTTGAAGGTTCTTCCGTCCAGCATTGCGTCATCGGCCTTCCAGCTGAACAGATAAGAAACGAAGGCCAGCAGCAAAAAGACGGATAGCAATACCAGAAACAGCCCGCCGGCTTTCCGGACCCGGTTGTTTGCGGAGAAATGTCCCGGGCCTGACCACAGCTTTTTCCCGCCTTTGTTTCCTGCCGGGGTTTTGCCGGGCGACTTAAATGTGTTCTTCTTAAATGTATTGTTGTTGGAAGTCATTCCCGTGGCATTAAGTTGAAAACTTACAAAGTTAAGAAAATCGTGATTTAAAACCCGAGGGTTTTCAGCATCGATTTATAACTCTGTTCCTTGGCAAACAACTTGGTGTGGTATTCACCCTCTTCATCCCGGTCAATAATGACCATTTTCGGGGCCGGGATCAAGCAATGCTGAAGCCCTCCGAATCCGCCAAGGGTTTCCTGGTAGGCACCCGTATGGAACATCCCGATGTACTGAGTGCTGTCTTTTCTCAGTTTTGGCAGAAAGACTGCATTGGCATGGGATTCTGCGTTATAGTAATCCATGCTGTCGCATGTCAGCCCCCCAAGGTTCACCCTTTCATATTCCCTGTCCCAGTTATTCAGTGCCAGCAGGATAAAACGTTGCTTGCTGGCCCAGATGTCGGGAAGTGTGGTCATGAAACTGCTGTCGATCATATTCCACAACTCACGGTCATTTTGTTGTTTCTGATTAAGAATTGAATAGATGACAGCCCCGCTTTCTCCCACGGTAAATGCCCCAAACTCGGTAAAAATATCGGGCTCCTGCACGTTGTGCTGCTCACAGATCAATTTGATCTGGCCAATGATCTCCTCGGCCATGTACTCATAATCGTATTCAAACCCGAGTGAGTTTTTAATGGGAAAGCCGCCGCCAATATTCAGGCTGTCCAGTTCAGGGCAGATCTTTTTAAGCTGGCAATAAACATTGACACATTTTGAAAGCTCATTCCAGTAATACGCATTGTCTTTGATCCCGGTGTTGATAAAGAAATGAAGCATTTTCAGCCCGAATCGGCGGTCATTCTGAATATGTGCCTTGTAATAGGGGACAATATCCTTGTAACGGATCCCCAGTCGGGATGTGTAAAACTCGAACTTGGGCTCTTCTTCGGCAGCTATACGGATTCCGAGATTACATTGCCTGTCGTTCCGGATGAGCTCGTTATAATCTTTGATCTCATCCTTGTTGTCAATTACCGGAATGGTATTTTCAAAACCGTCATTGATCAGATCACTGACCTTTTCTGTATACAATGGGCGTTTAAACCCATTGCAGACCACATAGCGGGATTTATCAATAAGCCCCATTCTGAGTAATTCCTCCACAATGAAAATGTCGAAAGCGGACGAAGTTTCTATGTGTATATCATTCTTCAGTGCCTCTTCAAGTACGAAAGTGAAGTGTGAGCTTTTTGTACAGTAACAATAATGGTATTCTCCGTTGTAGTCTACCCGGGCCATTGCCACGTTGAACATCCGCTTAGCTTTTTGTATCTGCTGACTTATTTTAGGCAAATAGCTGATCTTCAATGGCGTTCCGTATTGTTTTACCAGGTCCATCATGCACAGGTCATGGAAATACAACTCATTGTCAATGACCTTGAACTCTTCCTGGGGAAAGTCAAAGGTTTGTTCGATCAGGTCGATGTATTTGTTCTTCATCAGCACCGGAGTTTTATTTTACCGTATGATCCTCAGACTTTTATTAAATCTTATGTTGTTCGGAAATCCCTTGTTCGGGTCAAGGGACAACCACACAAACATGGCCCTTCCGACAATATGGTCTTCGGGAACGAATCCCCAGTACCTCGAATCGGCAGAATTATGGCGATTGTCTCCGACCATCCAGTAGTAATCCATCTCAAAAGTATAGGTGTCAGTTTCCTGTTCGTTGATAAAGATGCGGTCGTTGTCGGTGGTCAATTCATTGCCTTCATATACCGTGATGATTCTTTCGTAGAACGGCAAATTGTCCGTGTTAATTGTAACCTCAGCTCCTTTCTCCGGAATGTAAAGCGGCCCGAAATTGTCTTCGTTCCAGGGAAATGCATCATCGTGCGGAAAAATATGTTTTTCGCCGTGACCGGCCGGCCGGGTTACCCTGGTCACCGATTCCACGCCTCCTGCCCTTTGTATTTCCCTGGCATTTTCTTCGGTCATGGCCAGGATGTAAACGTCCTGTGCGGCCTGTCCCCAGTCCGTGATGTTCAGCCTGTCTATAAGCCTGGCTGAAAGCCGGGTCCCGTTGGTAACCACCCTGTAATTATGCTGTACATCCGGAGGGTCGGGCAGGGGTTTGTTGTTGATGTACAGGTTGCCTTCCCGGATGGCAAAAGTATCACCGGGAATGGCTACACATCGTTTAATGTAGTTTTCCCTTTTGTCGACCGGTCGGTGTGTGACATCAAAACGTTCCCGGACTGCATCGCGGCCCATCTCACGGACAAGTGAGTAATAACTCTGGTTCTGCAGTTGCAGGGCAACGGTATCTCCCTCCGGATAATTGAAAACCACCACATCGTTGTTGCTGATTGACCGTATCCCCGGATACCGGTAATGGGGAAGCTGTATCCACTCAACATAAGACCTTGTATATTCAGTGAGTGGTAGTGTATGATGGGTGAAAGGAAATGCAATGGGGGTCCGGGGGATCTTGGGTCCGTAACTCAGTTTGCTCACAAAAAGATAGTCGCCCACCAGCATGGATTTTTCCATGGATGAGGTTGGTATGGTGTAGGCCTCCAGCATGAATGTGCGTATGATGGTGGCAGCAATCACCGCAAAAATGATGGCATCTGCCCATTCACGGGATGCTGATTTTTTGATTACCGGGAGTCTGGAAGGATGTGTGTACGCTTCATTCTTTGCGAATCCCAGGTAGGGCAGGAAAAGAAAAGGGAACAATACGCCGAGTGCCTGTTCTCCCAACCCGTTTTTCCTGAAACATTTCAGGGTCTCCACCACCATCAGCAAAAGGGTGAATACATTGATAAACGGAAGAAGGACAAAAATCAACCACCACACCGGCTTGTCAATCACTTTGAGCCAGATATAAGCATTGTACAGGGGTACGATTGCTTCCCAGCCTTTGTAACCTGCTTTCCGGAAAATTTTCCATAACCCCGCCAGGGATGCAAGAAAAAAAATCAGGGTCACTATCATGTATATGCTCATGGCAATGTGGTTAAATATTTAATAAATCCTTCATTGTAAACACTCCCCGTTTGCCTTGCACCCATTCTGCAGCAAGCAACGCTCCCTCTGCGAACCCGCTTCTGTCATGTGCAGTATGCTTGATCTCAATGCTGTCGATGACTGATTCATAGGAAACAATGTGTGTGCCTGTTACATTTTCCATCCTGTAGGCCTTAATCGGCAAAGCTTCTTCAGGTAGTGACTCATCTGCATTTCCCCATTTGCTCAGTCCATTGCGTGCTTCAATGATATCTCTGGCAAGGCTGATGGCAGTACCACTGGGTGCATCAAGCTTCTGCATATGATGAGTCTCCGTAATCCGTGGCCTGTATCCGGCCATATCTGAAAGCATCCCGGCCAGATACCGGTTCAGTTCAAAAAAGAAATTTACGCCAATGCTGAAGTTGGAAGCATAAAACAGTGTTTGTTTTTCTTTTTTGCACAGCGATTCAATGGCCGGAAATTCATTAAGCCATCCCGTTGTACCCGTGATGACTGGTAAATGGTACTCAAAACACTTTTTAATATTCTCCGGGGCAGCTGACGGTGTCGTAAATTCGATGGCTACATCACAGTTTTTCAGATGTTTCCCTTCGGTTTCCCATTGCATTTCGTTATCAATTACAGCATTGATAACGTGGTTGCGGGCAAGGGCAAGCTTTTCAATTGTTCTGCCCATTTTCCCGTACCCGATCAGGGCGATATGCAGTTTTTTTTCCATCATGATTAAAACTTGATAGTTACTTTAAGCTGCGGACTATGCCTTGGAAACACATTATTGGATGCCGATGGAATTGGATGGGAGTCCATGCCAAAGCTGAGTTCTTCACCCACATCAAAGTTCATCAAATGGGCATCCACGCTGGCATCCAAAATATTCAAGAGATACAGTGCCGCGGTAAGTATATAAGTGATCTCGAGGTTCCGCCTGTAAAAGTCCATGGCCCTTTCCAGCATGGCTGTGGAATGCCTGGGGAAATCATCGATGGTATTGGGGTTTCCGTCTACCCGGGCAATCCAGGCTTGCCGCCACTTCCGGTATTCGGAACTGTTCATGTCCAGAAAATAATACAGGGTTCCAAACCCGGCATATATAATGGGAACTTTCCAGTATTTCTGATTATAGACTTGTCCCATTCCGGGCAGGGTAGCTGAAAGCATGGCTGCTTTGGCGGGCGATGGGGCAAAGGCTTCCTCCATGTTCAGTTCAGGCTCCGGCAGGCTTTCCTGATCCTGAACCTGGGCTTTTGCAGGGGAAAGGATGAAAAGAACAAGCAGGAAGCAGCAGCCCGTTCTGACAAAGGGTTTCCACAGGGCTGTCTTAACTGCCCTGTGACCTGACGGCTTATTCGTATGCGCAGAATATTTCCACACCTTAATGTCTGCTAGCCTATTGTTTTAAGAGTTCGGCGATCCGCATCAGATCACTTTCCGACCTGTAATTTATCACAATGGATCCCTGTCCGTTTGCTCTGTTTTTTACCTGTATCCTGGCGTTAAGCCGATTCTCCAACGCCTTCTTAAGTTCCCGGTGTTCTTTGTGATCTGTTGCTTTCGGTTTTATTGGTTGCTCCTTCTGCTCCTCGTCCTCCTTACTGAGCAATTGCTTAATGATTTCCTCCAGCTCTCTTACTGATAAATCCTGTGCCAGTACATCCTGATACACTTCAAGCTGGGTCTGGGAATCTTCGATTGACAGAAGGGCTTTTGCGTGACCGGTGGAAATATGCTCCTGCCGCAGTCCGATCTGGATCTCTCCGGGAAGTCTTAACAATCTCAGGAAGTTGGCAATGGAGGAGCGACTTTTGCCCAGTCTTTCGCTCAGTGTTTCCTGGGTCAGCTTATAGTCCTCTATCAATTGTCTGTATCCCAGGGCAATTTCGATGGGATTCAGGTTTTCCCGCTGGATGTTTTCGACAATGGCCATTTCCAGCATGGTATTGTCTTCGGCGACAATGATGTATGCCGGAATATCCGTTAATCCTGCCATTTTGGACGCCTTCAGGCGTCGTTCCCCTGAAATAAGCTGAAGCTTGTTGTCTTCAATTTTCCGGAGGGTGATTGGCTGGATCACCCCCTGTTCTTTAATGGATGCAGCCAGATCGTTCAGGGCTTCCTCGTCGAAATCTGTTCGGGGCTGATGCGGGTTCACCTCAATAATGTCAATGGGTACTTTGCCGATGGTACCCACTGCAAGCAGATCTTTCTCCACGTCATAAACTGGCTGAGGTTCCACGCCTGAATCATCAAGCAATGCGCCTAGTCCTTTTCCTAAAGCACGTTTTTTGGCGTTCATATATTTACCTTTTTATCTTCTTCCGGTATTCTGGTCATGTTGTTCTTCTGCAGTATTTCTCTGGCCAGGTTCAGGTGATTCAGCGACCCCCTGGAGTGTGCATCATGCATAATGATCGTTTCCCCGAAGCTTGGTGCCTCTCCCAGTTTAATGTTGCGATAAATGATGGTGTCAAACACCAGATCCTGAAAATGCATTCTCACTTCTTCCACCACCTGGTTGCCAAGCCGGAGGCGGGCATCATACATCGTGAGCAAAATTCCTTCAATTTCCAGTTTCGGATTCAGGCGTGACTGTACAATTTTGATGGTATTGAGCAGTTTCCCGAGACCTTCCAGGGCAAAATATTCACATTGCACCGGAACGATCACTGAGTCTGCAGCAGTTAGCGCATTTACTGTTACCAGCCCCAGGGATGGTGAGCAGTCGATTACCACAAAATCATAATCATCTTTGACCTGGTCGATCACTTTTTTCATCATTTTTTCCCTGTTGGGGAGATTGATGATTTCTATTTCTGCACCCACCAGATCGATATGGGCCGGGATCAGATCCAGGTTTGGGGTGGAGGTTTCCAGTCTGATTTTTCTGGGGTCCACATCATCGATGATGCTTTCATATATGCTGGTCTTTACCACTTTTGGATCGATCCCCACACCGGAAGTTGCGTTGGCCTGGGGGTCTGCGTCAATCAGCAGGGTTTTGTGTTCAAGCACGGCCATGCTTGCGGCGAGATTAATCGCTGTGGTTGTTTTTCCTACTCCTCCTTTTTGATTGGCGATGGCAATGACTTTACCCATAACAGAATAACGTTCAAATTAACTGATTCGTGTAACAATTGATCTTCCCGGATGGATTCGTGATTTTTTTCGGGCCAACTGCAAATTTACAACTTCTCCATGCTTTAGACTTGTTTTTTCGGAAAAAAACATTGTGCTTATAACACGTTTATAATCAAGGATTTATTCAACTCCTTCCTGCGTCCAGTCGATTTCGGATCCCAGCAGGCTGTGCGGAATGAGGTAAATCAGGAGCAGCACAATGGAAGCCACCAGTACCCAGCTCCGGTGCCGCGGATTTTTATATACCTTAATGAATGCAATGAGCCAGAAGATAAATGCAAATGCTGTTTTATTGTCAGTGAGATCAGTGCCCCATGGCCAACCCGTCCAGAAGTCACCAAAAGCATATTTCTGGACGATCGGGCCAAAAATCAGGCCCCCAAAAACAAAGGTGATAAAGGTCCACAAGGTCAGACTGAATGTTTTTTCTCTGAATAGTGCTGCCAGGCCGGCCCTGGTGCTGAACAGCATGGCGGTGAACATTAAGATTATATGGGGTAACATGGCCCAGCCCGGTACGCTGTCACGGAACCTGATGATGATGGGTTCTTCGGAAAGCATTACCTGGTCATCTCCTTTTTCCAGGTATATCTGGTACATTACTTTCCCGGCTGCCGGTTGTTGCGGGATATTGGCAATAAGCCGGTCTCCCTCTCTTTTCAGGGGTGCCTGTTCCCATGCGTCATGGCTTGGATATCTTTTGTAAATATAAAACCCACTGATTTCTCTGTCCTCGGCTTTTAGGGATACAGGGGCATCCTCTGGCCGGTCAAAAGTGCGGATAAGACGGTAGGATATGGCTGATTCTCCCAGTTCTGTTTGTCCTCTGTAAGGTTTTGTGGGGCCTGTCATTCGCTGAAAAACAGCGCTTGAAAGGGTGATGACAACGGCAAAAATCCAGAAAAGAATGGTTTTCTTATTCATAGCAGGTTTATTGATTCAGGGTGCTTTCGGTGGTGAAGTGATTCAGGGTTCTCGCGTGCTGGATTGCGTCGTAAATAACCTGGTGGATATCTGTTCGTATGTTTTCCCTGATCAGTTTTCGGTTATCCTGGTCGGGATAAGTGCGGTTGGAAAGAAATACGAATACCAGGTTTTCAGCCGGGTCTGCCCAGACATATGTTCCTGTAAATCCACTATGTCCAAAGCTCATGGGGGATGCGCTTTTACATGCAGGCCCGGAATCCGGGTCGTCAAGAGACGGTTTGTCAAAACCCAATCCCCGTCTGTTGTCATTATCCGGGAACTGTACCCTTGTAAATTCTTCCAGGGTATTTTTTCCGAAGTATTGCCTGTCTCCATAGTTGCCGCCCTGTAAAAACAATTGCATCAAGACGGCCAGTTCCTGTGCGTTGGAGAATAACCCTGCATGCCCGCTCACACCACCCAGCATGGCTGCGGCCGGATCATGAACAAAACCCCTTACTACCTGCCTGCGCCACAACGTATCCTTCTCACTTGGTATGATGCGTCCGGAATCAAACCGTTGAAGCGGGTTGAATCCTGTAACGGAAAGCCCCAATGGGTTGTAAAGAAAATGTTCAATGAACTGATCCAGTCTCTGCCCGGTTATCTCCCTGATAACTTCCGCTAACAGTATAAACCCGAGATCACTGTAAATGTAGTCGTTGTTGTTGCGTAATTCTGACCCGGCAATTCCATAAAAAATCGTGTCGCGGTAGCTGTGATGCATGAACAGCCCTTCAGCAACCTGTATATTGAAATCCTCCGAGGCATCTTCTGTATAGATGCCATTGATGAGGGTTCCCTCCTCCATTGTGGAGCGGTAAAAAGGAATCCATGAGGTCAATCTCGCCTGGTGAGAAAGCACATCCCGAATGGATAGCATGTTTTTATCTGATTCTCTGAGCCATGGGAGGTAATCTCCCAGGGTCTTGTTCAGGTCAAGTCGTCCTTCATCTACAAGTCGCATTACGGCAGATGTTGTGGCTGCGACTTTGGTGACCGACGCCACATCATAAAGATCCGAAAGGGAAACAGCCTGTATGCTGTCATAGGTATGGTTTCCGAACGCTTTGTTATATACCATCACGCCGTCTTTTATCACAGCGATCTGGCATCCAGGATAGGCACCCATCCGAATGCCGCTTTCAGCCAGGGAATCAATGCCGGTGAGCCGGGAAGAGGAGATTCCGGTTTCTTCAGGTTGTCCGAACCTTATCCTGACTGGTTGCGGGCTGATAATGCCTTGTCCTGCAGCAAAAAAAGGCCTGGCAGTTACAGGGAGTCTTCCTGTGGTCTGAATGCCCCCAAAGATGGCCTGGGCCGCCGCACGTTCAAAATTTTCTCCGTCTTCATAGGCTACCACGATGGCTTCCGTATCCAATATCCCTTTTTCAAAAAAGGAGAGACTGTAAGGGTTGGCAAACAATGAAAGAATCACATCTTTTCGCCGGGACAGATCGTTGATCAGGCCAATTGACTCCCGGGTCATTCCATAATCAGCTGATACAAACATACTGTTATTGTGCAGGGAAACGATCACCAGGTCGTACTTTTCAAGTTCCTGCATTATTTGAAGGGCCCTGTCCGGAGTGTGATTTTTGTCAATGCCATAGGTGGACACTGGAGCATAGTTATTTAACATGGCATGAAAGGGATTGCCGGGCTTTTCACCAATCGACAGGGCGGCTATACGACGGTGGTTGAGACCTGACAATGGGACCAGGTTCTTCTCGTTCCGCACCAGGGTGACCGCCGCTTCGGCCAGCTTTTTGTTAAGCAACCTGGCGGAAGGGGTGTTCAGTTTATCGGTCAGTCCGTCGGGGAAAATGTAATCAAAATCGTCCAGGCCGGCTTTCTCTTTGTAATACAGTATTTTCCTGCATCGTTCATTGACCAGCTCCTCAGTGATTATGCCATCCTGAACGGCTTTTTTGATTGTCCGGATGGCAGCGGGAACATTTTCGGGGAGTAATAGAATGTCGTTCCCGGCCATCAGTGCGCGAAGCTCAAGTTCGCCGGGTTCAAAATAATCAGATACGCCGCGCATATCCAGTGCATCGGTGATGACCAGTCCCTGAAACCCCATGTCTCTTTTCAGCAGTTGCGTAACTATGTTATAGGAGAGCGTAGAAGCCAGGTTGGCTTCAGGTTCAATTGACGGAATTTCGAGGTGGGCCACCATGACCCCGTGAAGTCCCTTGTTGATCAACTCCCGGAAAGGATAAAAATGGATAGAATCCAGTTCTTCATAGCTTTGGCGCAACAGGGGAAGTGTATGGTGAGAGTCTGCATCCGTATCACCATGACCGGGAAAATGTTTGGCCGTGGCAAAAATTCCCGCATCCTGCAGACCCTGCATATAAGCCAGGCCTTTACGGGCGACTTTTTCCCTGGACTCACCGAACGCCCTGAAATTGATTACCGGGTTGTCCGCATTGTTGTTTACGTCAATTACCGGGGCAAAATTCATGTGTACCCCCAGTCGCTTAAGTTGCCGGCCGATTTCCATCCCCATCTCATAAATCAGCTGGTCATCTTCAATGGCTCCCAGTGTCATCTGCCGGGGAAATACAATGGTGCTGTCGAGTCGCATGCTCGGCCCCCATTCCGCATCCATGGCAATCAGCACCGGTGTTTTTGCCTGGTTCTGGATACGGTTTGTCATGGAGACCTGGCGTTTTGGCCCTCCCCGGAAAAAGGCTGCTCCGCCGACATTATGTTCTCTGATTTCACGTACTATATCGTCATAATAGGCTTCATTACGATCTGTATGAACCCGTATCATCAGCAGCTGCGCAATACGTTCTTCCAGGTCGAGTGAGGCAAAAACCGAATCCACCCACGGAGTTGTGTAATCCGGGGTTCCCTGGGGAATTGACAGAGGCAGTTCATTGTTCCGGCTTGTAACAGGGCCTGTTAAAAGCAGTATAAAAAGAAGAACCAGGCTGCTACAGATCAAATAATATTTTTGCATGACAGTGACAATGAAACCAGACAGAATTGTACATTACCCTGCAAATATATAACAATCCTCCTGATCGTCGTCCCTGGTGCGCGGGTATTTTGGCGGGCGTAAGTCATTTGTAACAATCAGGGCCGGCAAGTTATAATTTATAGACTCTCCACTTGCCTGTTTTCAGGTACATCAGTGAGCCCAGCCCGAGCATGGAGAAATAAATCACTTCCACAAACCAAACGACAGGTGCGGAGGCATTGAGGGCGACGGCCAGTATAAAGGCGCTGGACAGGTAAAAAGTGATCGATAAAATTTCGATCAGCAAAGCGACCAGGGTTTTTCCCGTTCCCGAAAGCCCGCTGAAAAGAATCATTCCGAAGGCAAAAGCGATCATTGCCAGGGAGGTAACCCGCAGGAGCGGGATGCTTGCCTCCACCAGTTTCGGGTCGGAAGTAAATAATCCGGCAATTTGTGCCGGCATAAATATATTCAGCTGGATAATGGCGATTGTCATCGACAAGGCGATTATCAAAACTTTTTTGATCAGGGGGATCACCTGCTGAGTGTTCCCCTGACCGATCAGGTTGCTGACAATTGTGTTGGTGGCTGAACTCAAACCTAAAACAGGGATCATTAGCAGCATATAAAAACTGCGGGTAATATTGGATGCCGCCAGGGCTGTTTCGCTGATCTGTTCGATCACCATGAAGAAAACAAACCAGGCGGCAAAGGAGAGAAAGTACTGAAACATTACCGGTACCGCTACCTTCAGCAATGGGCGGTATTGCTGCCAGTTCGGGCGGTGAAATACAAACAGACGGCATGTGTAGAGCATCCTGTTTTTGTGAGACCAGTACAGGAAAAAACCGAATGTAACCAGTTCAGCAATATTGGTGGCTACTGCGGCGCCGGCGATCCCCATTGCCGGAAGGCCGAAGTGACCGAATATCAGGACATAATCCAGAATAATATTGGTGGCGGCCATCACCGAGGTGCTGAGGATCAGCAACCTTGTTCGGGTAATTCCGGTATAAAATGCATTGAAGCCCAGCGTCAAAAACCCGAACAAAAAACCAAACCGCCTGTACTGAAGAAAGACGAGGCTTTCGCTCCAGATTCTCTCTGATTTGAGGAACCATTCCAGGAAGGTGGGGGCAATATAGGTCAGGAACAGGAAAAGCAGGAATGCAAGGGCGATCAAAAAATAGATGGCGTGGTCGAAAACGCGCCCGATCTGATGCTTTTTACCCTCACCGTTGCGACGGCCAATGAGAATCTGGGTGCCGATTGAGAACCCGGCGCCCAGCATGACCAGGCACAGGTAAAAAATCCCTCCGATGGCTGAGGCTCCCAGGGTTATTTCCCCCAGGCGGCCCAGGAAGGCGGTATCTATGGCAATCATCAGATTCTGGGCCGTCAGCCCCAGGATGATGGGATATGATATCCGCCAGATACCTTTATAGGTGTTATTTGCTTCAGACATGCTGTAAACAACCTAATCTACGAATAGAACCAGTCCCTTCAGGTATTGTCCTTCGGGGTGAAAAATATTTACAGGGTGATCAGAGGGTTGTGTAAGCTGGTGCAGTATCCTGACGGTCCTGCCGGACTGAATGGCCGCTGCCATTACCGTTGACCGGAACAACTGCATGTCAACAACCTGGGAACAGCTGAAGGTAAAAAGCACCCCGCCCTCTTGAATTTTCTTTAATGCGGCAAGGTTCAGGCGTTTGTACCCCTGAACGGCTTTGTGTTTCACATGCTGGTGTTTGGCGTATGCAGGGGGATCCAGGATGATCACGTCATAGGCTTTGTCCATTGCGTTCAGGTAACGGATGGCATCATCGGTAATGATCTGGTGGATGTCTGCGGGTCCTATATTCAGGGATACATTTTCTTCTGCCAGGGCCGTGGCTTTGGCCGAGCTGTCCAGGGAGTCAACCCCGCTTGCTCCTGCCTTCAGGGCGTAGACGGAGAAACCCCCGCTGTAACAAAAAGTGTTCAGTACTTCCTTCCCTTTACAATAACCGGCCAGCAGTTTCCTGTTGTCTCGCTGATCAATGTAAAACCCGGTTTTTTGTCCTCCGTCAATATCCACCACGAAACGATGTCCGTTTTCAAGCACTTCTGTTTTTCCGCATTCCCCGTAAATCACTTCTCCGGGTGAGGTTTTTTCCCAAAATGCAGCGGGCAGCGTTTCCCTGCTTTTGTCAAAAATACTGCGTAGTTTATTACCGTAGACCTTTTTCAGGGCCTCGGCGATCTGGTCAATGTAAGCGTAAAGCCCGGTGGAATGTATCTGAATTACCAGGTGTCCGTCATAATGATCAACGATCAGTCCGGGCAAATGATCACCCTCCCCGTGTACAAGCCGGTAAACATTTGTATGGGGATTGTCAGTGAGACCGGTCAGCTTCCGGAGGTCAAATGCCCTGTGGATTTTCTTCTCCCAGAAATCCTGATCAAAAGATTTCGGACGTTCCGGAGCAAAAGCCAAAATTCTGACCGCTATGGCAGCATCCTGGTATATTCCGCTTCCCAGGTACTCATCTTTGTTGGAAAACACTTCGGCAAGGCAACCTTCATAGGTTCGTCCTTCTGTTTTCTTGATCGCTCCGCTGAATACCCATGGATGGAAGCGGCGCAGGGCGTCATCTTTTCCGGAACGCAATATGATTTTCATAGTTTGTGATTACGGTTATTTGACGATCATTGAGATTGTTTTCTTTTCGGCCAGAAAGGCCTCCAGTTTGTCTTCCTGCTTCACCGGTAAACAGCCCGGGGGCGAACCGGTTAACAGGTAGTCCCCGATTTTCAGGGTGACAAAAGAGGAGACATAGGCGATGAGCTGGTTAAAATGCATGAGCATCTGACCACTCAGACCGTGCTGACTTTTGTCTCCGTTGCACTTCAGTGAAAAGCCGATATTGTCCGGATCAGGGAATTGATTCACCGGAACAAAATCCGATACTTTCACCGAGCCGTCAAATGCAATTGCTTCTTCCCATGGCTTGCCCTCCCTGATGCACATTTGAAGGTGGTCTGTGGCCATAAAGTTAACAGCCAGCCCGATTTCACGGTAGTAGGTGTGTGCAAAACGGGGCTGAATGTTCTTCCCCAGTTTTCCGATGCGTAATACCAATTCGGCTCCTGCATGTATTTGACCTGAGAAATCGGGGAGGAAAAAAGGCATCCGGCCCCTGATAAATGCTGTTTCCGGCTTCATGTACATGCCGGCTGCCCCTGAGAACCCCTGCACTTCCCTCTCTGCCGGGGCAGGATAGTTCCCTGAAATGCAGATGATCTTCATGAATGTTACTTGTCTTTCAGGATGGCGTTGCCTTTGTCAAACCCCCGGAGAATGATCGATTGTATGGTGTTTTTGGTGGAAAGAGGAAAATCTGCTTTCATCATCCAGTCGAAGTATTGCGGTTCTTTTTTGAATACCTCTTCCACCTCTTTCCCTTTATACTTGCCGAAATTAAAAATTTCCCGGCCATTTTTATTGTATCCGATATGCCCTGAAAGGTCGGCATTGTTATGGTTGTAGGAAAATTCATACAAGGCCTGTATGTCATTTTTGACGGGCTGGGTCACCCCTCCGTCTTTGTCCTCATATTCAACACCTTCATAATGCTCAATCTGGGCAAGCAGGATTTCATAGGTGGCTTTGGTATCTGCCTCGGCAGCATGTGCATCTGTCAGGTCTTTGCCGCAATAGAACCGATAAGCCGCCCGGAGGTTGCGTGGCTCCATTTTATGGAAAATGTTCTGTACATCCACCAGCCTTCGCTTCTTGATGTCAAATTGAATCCCGCAGCGTAAAAATTCCTCAATAAGCATGGGTACATCAAACCTGTTGGAGTTGTAACCTGCCAGATCGCAGTTCTCCAGAAACTTTTCGAGGGTAGGTGCAAGTTGGGCAAAAGTCGGGGCGTCGGCCACGTCTTCATCTTTAATGCCATGTATGGCGGTGGATTCGGCCGAAATAGGGATGGTGGGGTTTACCAGTCTGGTAATGGATTCGGTGTGGTTATTGGGCAGCACCTTAAATATGCTGATTTCCACGATGCGATCCTTTACCACATTGGTTCCTGTGGTTTCGAGATCGAAAAAGGCAATGGGCCTGGTGAGATTTAACTGCATAAGGCATTCGTCGCTTTAAATGAGCAGAATTGTTTTTTGCGAAGTTACAACAAATCTGCTTGCAGGGCGACAATCGGCAGACCCAACGGTAAAAATTACGGTCTGTATGCCGTCTGACCTGATGATCAGATGGTTTGTTTCACATCAAAGTTTTCCAGGTATTCGGCCACCCTTTGCAGGAACATTCCGCCCAGTGCCCCGTCCACAATTCTGTGGTCACATGCCAGTGAGAGATCCATCCGGTGGCGGATGGCGATGCTGTCTCCATCAGGTGTTTCCACAACAACAGGTTTTTTCTGGATCAGGCCTACGCCAAGAATTGCCACCTGGGGCTGATTGATGATGGGGGTGCCCATGGTGGCGCCGAAAGTACCGAAATTGGTGAGGGTGAACGTGCCCCCCTGGATCTCGTCCGGTTTCAGCTTGTTCTCTCTTGCCCGGGCTGCCAGGTCGTTCACTTCCTTGGTCAATCCCAGCAGACTCTTGTCTCCTGCATTTTTTATGACGGGGACGATAAGGTTTCCGCCCGGCAGGGCTACGGCCATCCCTACATTGATATTTTTTCTTTTGATGATCTTTTGCCCGTCAAGTGACACATTCACCATCGGATAATCACGCAGGGCCTTGGAAATGGCTTCTATGAATATCGGGGTAAATGTGAGTTTCTCCTGCTCCCTTTCCTGCAGGACAGCCTTCTGCTTGTTGCGCCATTTGACAATATTTGTCATGTCTGCTTCCCTGAATAAAGTGATATGTACAGAAGTATCTCTGGAATGCACCATGTGGTCGGCAATGAGTTTCCGCATACGATCCATCTCAACTACTTCGTCTTTGTCTCCTACAGGAATTTTTGAAGAAGTACCCGAAGAAGCAGCTTTGTCGGAGGGTTTCTCAGAAACAGGGGCCTCTTTTTCTTCTTTTGCTTCTTTGGCCGGAGCGGGTTTTTCTGAACGGTCTTTCAGCCAGGCAAGCAGGTCCTCTTTGGTTACACGGTTATGTTTACCACTTCCGGAAATTTGCTCCAACTCCTCCATGGAAACGTTCTCTTCCTTCGCAATATTCCTGACCAGGGGCGAGTAGAATCTTGTGCCTTCCCTCTCCTCAGGCTTCTTCTCTTTGCTTTTGTCTTCAGGCTTTTCTTCTTCGGCTGATTGGCTTTTCTCCCCGCTTTTACTATCCGCTTCTTTTTCTTTACCTGAATCCGGTTCCTCTTCTTCTTCCTGCGATGCAGTATCATCATCATCATCCTCACCTTCCACCTCAATGATGGCGATCACCGTATCCACTTCAACCGTGTCTCCTTCATTGAAAAGTTGTTCCTTCAAAACACCTTCAACGGGACTGGGAATTTCAGAGTCTACTTTATCGGTTGACAGCTCAACGACCGGATCGTCCAGTTCGATGGTGTCTCCGGTGTTTTTCAACCACTTGGTAATTGTTGCTTCGGTGATGCTTTCGCCCAATTTGGGCATTTTTAATTCGAAGGTAGCCATATGTGATATATTTTCAGATTGATCCAAAGTATTCCTGACATTGAAACAACAAAAAGGCAAAAAGGTTCAGGAATTGCAGGCTGGTTGTCCGAGGCGGCCGTATTTTGCCGTGCAAATGTGGAAATCATTTTCCACCTTGTAATCTTTTGCATAGAGGTTATTCAGATTTTCCCTGGTGTTTTCCTGCAGGGGCTGGTTCTGAATCATGTCGCCCGGTGCCAGAACCCCGGGTTTCAGGGCGGGTAATTTGTCCATCCCGGGTGAAGAATGATAGCCTACCCAGGAAATTTTCCCAGCAAGCACATACAAAAGATTCTTCAGGAAGCCCCACCTGTATTGCTGAAAAGCCAGGTGAAACGGAAAAGTGACCAGCAACAACAGGGCGAAAAAGAAGTCAAATAACCTTTTATTCCGCCTGTTGGGGGGCAGGTTGATGGAGTTCACATTGATGGTAAACAGGTCACCGAATGGTTCAATGCTGTTGCTGCCAATGATATAGAGGCTCTCAGGCGGGGCTATCTTGAAGTTCAGCTGTTTGTCCTGTAGCCCGGACATGGTATTGATTATGGAGCGGGAAGAGATATCTCCTGCGCAGAAAATCACTTCGTTGATCTGATAAATTCCGGCTATATCCTCGAGCTGGTCTACGGTTCCGAGGTAACCCTCATCACCGGGTAATTCTTCTTCGGGGCTTACCAGCCCCATAAAGGAGGTGTGACCGCCCTGCCGGAGCATCTGGAAAATACGGCCGGCCTCTTTTTCTTTTCCCACCACGATCACTCTTTTATTTCCCGGTCTGCCCGCATGAAGGGATTTGTGTTTAGTCAGGGTGTAAACGGTCCGGGTGAATAACATGATAAAGAGGGCCCAGACACTGCCAATGAGAATCAATGCCCTGGAGAACCTGAGATGTATGGGCAGCAGTGCATAAATGACAAGAATAGCGATAGTCCCCAGTCCGATACCGCGGACGATGCGGAACAGGCCCGGTGGGCGGTCATATCCGCCGCTGATATATACCGCAGACAACCAGATGAGGATGTAGGCGGGAACCATCAGGTACATAAATCCTGGCGGATAATAGGCTCCGTCGGCTGCAAACATCTGGTGCCCCCAGTAATTGGTCAGGTAGAAAAATCCCCCGTAAATGACTGCGGCATCGAGTGCCGGCCAGAAAATGCGACGGAAGAAGCGTGATAGGATGGCGATCATGGCACGCAGGTAAATGGCCATATTGATCAGAAGAGAGAAGGTCCTGGCATTTTTTCGGGAAAAATGTTTCCCGGCAAAAATGACCATGGCTTTGTAAAAAACCATGACGTAGTTGATGCTGCTTTTTTTGGTGCTTTCTCCCTTGTAGTGAATAATGCGTGCTTCGGGATAATAGTAATTCCGGTATCCCGCCTTTTCGAGCCTGTAAGACAGGTCTATGTCTTCGCCGTACATGAAAAAATCCTCATCAAGGAGTCCTGCGCGGTCCAGTGCTTCTTTTCTCAGCAACATGAAAGCACCCGAAAGCACTTCAACCTGATGGGTTTTGTCTTTGTCAAGAAAGCCCAGATGATATCTGCCAAAAATCTTTGACTTCGGGAAAAGGGTGGATAAGCCAAATATTTTGCAGAAAGCTACCCCCGGGGTGGGGAGGCCTCTTTTTGATTCAGGAAGAAATTTTCCCTGGCCGTCCAGCATCTTCACCCCAAGTCCTCCGGCTTCGGGGTGCTGCTCCATAAATCCTACCACCTTTGGCAGTGTTTTGTCCTCGACCACCGTGTCGGGATTGAGCAGCAAAATGTAACGTCCGCCGGCCTGCCTGATGGCCTGGTTGTTGGCTTTACTGAAGCCAAGATTATTCTTGTTGGCAATGAGCTTTACCCGGGGAAATTTTTTTTTCACCATTTCCACGGAGCCATCTGAAGAATTGTTATCCACCACGAAAACCTCCATGGCCAAATCTTCTCCTGACTTGAACACCGAATGCAGGCATTGTTCCAGGAAGTACTGTACATTGTAATTGACAATTACTACAGACAGCAGCATAGGTCTTATTTAGCGGTTGTCAGGTCGTAGGCGGTGCGATGGATAATCGAGCGGCCAAGGGTGATCTCATCCGCGTATTCCAGTTCATCGCCAATGGCTACCCCGCGCGCGATCACAGATATTTTCAGGTTGAACGGCTGTAATTTCTTATACAGGTAAAAGCCCGTGGTATCTCCCTCCATGGTTGTACTGAGTGCCAGAATGACTTCGCGGATCGCAGAACTGCCTGCAATTCTCTCTTCCAGGGCATCAATGGTAAGATCGGCCGGGCCAATACCTTCCATGGGCGATATAATGCCACCGAGCACATGGTAACGTCCGTGAAACTGCCCGGTGTTTTCTATGGCCACCACATCCCTTATGTCTTCCACAACACACACGATGGATGGGTCGCGACGGGGAGAGCTGCAAATTTCGCAAAGGCCATGGTCGGAAATATTGTGGCACTCACGGCAGTATTTTACTTCCCGGCTCAGCCGGGTAAGGGAGTCGGAAAAACGTTCCACGGTTTCAGTGTCTTGCCTGAGCATGTGCAGGACCAATCTCAACGCTGTTTTCTTTCCGATGCCCGGCAGCTTTGAAAATTCTTCAACAGCGGATTGTAATAATTTTGAGGAATAGGTTTCCAAAACGTTTGCTGGCTTTGATATGTCTTTGTTGCTTTGGTGAACAGCCAAAGTTAACAATATTTACCCGCGTAAAAGACAAAATCTTTGGCTATTTTTGCCGCTGCACTTTAACCGAAAAGGTCTATGAGTCCTTACCTGATATTGTTTTCTTTTCTGCTGTACACATCCCTGATCTTTTTGATCTCCAGGCTGACAGTCCGTAAAAAGGTGAATAATGAGGCGTATTTTCTCGGAAACAGGAATTCACCCTGGTATGTAGTCGCTTACGGCATGATCGGGGCCACACTTTCCGGGGTAACTTTTATGTCAGTACCCGGGCTGGTGAAGGATGAACAATTCTCCTACATGGTTCTTGTGTTTGGTTATATAGCCGGTTACACGGTGATTGCCAAAGTTCTGCTCCCGATGTATTACAAGATGAACCTTACCTCAATCTACACTTACCTGGAAAAACGTTTCGGGTTCGCCTCATACAAAACAGGATCTTTTTATTTCATTATTTCCCGCCTGATCGGTACATCATTCCGCATGTTTCTGGTGGTCATTGTCCTGCAGCGCTTTGTGTTCGATGCATGGGGTATCCCCCTGGGGGTTACGGTAACCTTGTTTATGGTGCTTATTTTTCTTTACACATTCAGGGGCGGGATTAAAACCATTGTTTGGACAGATACGCTTCAAACCACTTTTATGGTCACAGCAGTTGTGTTAAGTGTTGTGCTGATTTCCAGGCAACTTGGAATGGGCCTGGGCGACCTTGTTTCGGAGGCAGGTGACAGGGGGTTTACCCATTTATTTGTGGTCGATTTTACTGACCCGCGGTTTTTTCTCAAGCAATTCTTTGCCGGCATGTTCATTACGATTGTAATGACAGGGCTTGACCAGGACATGATGCAGAAAAACCTGAGTTGCCGGAATCTTCGCGATGCACAGAAAAATGTCATGACATTCGGCTTTGTGCTGGTTCCCATTAACCTGTTGTTTTTGTTCCTGGGAGCAGTATTGTGGATTTACGCCGGAGAAGTGGGACTGACGCTTGGGCCTGATCAGACCTCGGACGAGCTTTTCCCGACCATTGCTTTGAATTACCTGGGGGTGACCGCCGGTCTGGCCTTCTTCTTCGGGTTGATTTCTGCCGCTTATTCAAGTGCTGACGGTACGCTCACAGCCCTTACCACAGTCTTTTGTATAGACTTCCTCGGGCTGAGACGCAAGCCGGGAATGACAGAAGAGAGAATCCAAAAGATTCGGTACAAGGTACATATTGCCTTTGCCTTCCTGGTCATGCTGATCATTATGGGATACGGGGCGATCAACGACGAAGCCCTGATCAGTAAATTGTTTACCATTGCAGGCTACACGTATGGCCCCTTGCTGGGGCTTTACTTTGTGGGATTGTATACCAAATGGGAGCTGAAAGACAGGTATGTGCCTGTAGTGGCATTACTTTCGCCGATACTCAGCTACCTGTTAAGTGTGTTCTCTGAGCAGTTGTTGGGGGGATATCAGTTTGGTTTTGAAATACTACTGGTCAACGGTTTGTTTACCATCATCGGTTTGATGATTATCCGGAAGCAGTGACTGATCTCATAAGCGCAGAACAACAATACCATTCTGCGAAACATACCGACTGATTTATCCCACCCACCGTCCCTCAGTCTAACACTCAACCAATGAATAAAAGCCGTCAACCAGACAATTATTCAATTATGCTGACCCATCCGTGGGGATCAGGCTCATCTCCGTATTGGATACCCTGCAGTTTTTTAAACAGTTCGGTGGATACAGGACCAGCCTTTCCGTCTTTACTCAGGTTGTATTCCTTGCCGGACTCCCTGTCAACGATCTTGCCGATTGGTGAGATGATGGCCGCAGTTCCGCAGGCACCTGCTTCCTCAAAAGTTTCAAGTTCTTCCACCGGAACTTCTCTTCTCTCCACCTTCATGCCCATGTCTTCCGCGATTTGCATCAGGCTCATGTTGGTAATGGAGGGCAGGATGGAATCTGACTTCGGGGTAATGTAGGTGTTGTCCTTAATTCCGAAGAAGTTGGCCGGTCCGGCTTCGTCGATATATTTCTTTTCCTTGGCTTCCAGGAATAAAACGGCTGCATAGCCTTCTTCTTTGGCCCTTTCAGAAGCGCGAAGGCTTCCGGCATAGTTCCCGCCGACCTTAATGTGTCCGGTTCCCTGGGGGGCGGCACGGTCCATATCCCGAACGATTTGCATACTCACCGGGTTGAATCCTTCTTTGAAATAAGGGCCTACCGGGCCTACGAACACCATAAACAGGTATTCATCCGCTGGTTTTACACCAACCTGTATGCCTGTTCCGATAAGCAATGGCCGAATGTACAGGGCTGCACCCTGCCCGTGAGGCGGCACGTACGATTCATTAAGTCTGACCGCTTCGGTAACCATTTTATGGAACAGTTCTTCCGGCACTTTAGACATGAGAATGCCATCAGCAGACCGTTGCATTCGTTTTGCATTTTCCTCCCAGCGGAACAACCGGATCTTTCCGTCTTTTCCCCTATAGGCCTTCATGCCTTCAAATGCCTCCTGTCCGTAGTGGAGGCAGGTGGCTGCCATATGGATATTGATGTGGGGGGAAGAAGATACCTCCATTTTGCCCCATTCACCATTACGATAATAACACCTTACATTGTAATCCGTCTGAAAGTATCCGAAAGGAAGCTTTCCCCAATCTATTTGTTGCATGATAAAATGATTTTATGATTATAAAATATGCTTTGTCTGCCTGCTAAATTATAATAATATTTGTAAACCGGGCATATATAAAAAAAATCAGTAGCTGCTCCCGTTGTGCAGGGTGATGGCGTGCATCAGATTGAACATGCTGTTTCTCAATGCAGCAGGGCTGCCCTGGTAATCGTTTGCCAGGATCACAAAGGCGGCCATATTTCCATTCTGCATGGTGGTGTAGCCGGCATAACCCCTGGCACCAGTAAGATATCCGCTTTTGGCCCGCAACAGCCCTTCAGAGGAGGTTCCCCGGAACCAGTTTTGCAAAGCACCGCTGTAACCGGCCAGTGGCAATGACTGAATGAGTGCACTGAATGAATGATGGGTGGCTGCTTCCTGCAATACGGTCATCAGGTGGTGGGTGCTGAGCCTGTTTGACGGCGACAATCCGCTGCCGTCATAAAGTACCCAGGTATCGGTGTTCATGCCTCTTTGGGCCCAGAAATCATCCAGCACTTTCAGGCCCGCACTGGTTGATCCCTGTTCATTGTTTTGTAATCCGATGGTTTTCAGCAGGTTTTCTGCATAAGTGTTAACGCTGGACAAGTTTGTCCTGAAAATGATTTCGTAGAGGGGAGGGGAGTGCCATACGGAAAGTTTTGCCCGGGTGTCGGAAGGCTCGATTCCCTGGATGGCTGCCAGCCTGTATGAGGTGGCTATTCCTGCTATTTCCACTCCGTTTGCGGAAAGATGCCGCAGCAAACTTTCTGCAATAAAAACAGGGGGGTCTGCCATGGAGCCTCTGACCTCAAAGTTTTTCGCTCCCAAAGGCACAGTTCCTGTGAGCCAGCGTTCCCTGACGTAGGGCGCCCCCAGAATATACACCTGGTCACCCGATCCTGCGGATCCGGTTCTGACCTGGTTCATGAAAATCATCCCGGGAATTTCCGGGTCGGTATATGTTACGGTGGCATCGGTACTCACCCTGTTGCCCGCATTGAAGTGGACACTGTATTCATTTTCATTGACAGTCAGGCCGCTTGCACCCGCTCCGAAATAATTGCCCAGGTGTTCCCAAACCCACCGTCGTGGCACCATTTCTTCATCAAAAACCCGCTCGTCGGCAATCACGTGTCCGGCAATTGTTCGAATGCCGGCTGATTTTACGGCTGATTCCCATTGCTCAAATACGTTGATAAGGGCCAGCGTGTCGTGCATCATGGCTGATCCGAGGCTGGGGT
>SKUN01000132.1 GCA_007129945.1 Bacteroidales bacterium | reverse complement strand
GGCCAGGAAGCCATGGATAAATACGGCCATGAAAGGGTGATCGTGATTGTTCCGAAGGAATAGGCTGGGGTTGATCAGATCATTGGGGCTGCTCCCAGCATCCGGTTGCTTTGTCAAAAAGCATGACGAGTAATATGGGATGGGGGAGCAGCCCTCTTTTTATATCACACTCAGTTATATCACACTCAGAATCTGTGAAAAAATGATCATCAGTACCAGGGCAAGGGGATAGACCGTGGCATAGCCCACCGAGGCGGCATCCGATTCGGTTTTGACGTCGGCAGCAGCCAGTGCAGGTGTACTGGTCATGCTGCCGGCGATCACTCCCAAAAGTGTGGCGAAATTGATTTTCAGCCCGTAATAACCGATCAGGGCAGTAACGACCATGGGAATTGTGGTGATGACCATGCCGGTGTAAAGCAATGTCCAGCCATACTCCATCAGGGCTTCTGCGATATGGGCGCCTGCATGTGTGCCGACGGTGGCCAGGAACATCAGCAGCCCGAGTTTACGCAGCAGATTGTTGGCCCCGCCGGACATGGTCCAGATAACTGGCCCCGTCTTCCCTATTTTACTGAGAACCAAAGCGGCTGTAAGTACGCCTCCTGTTATCCCCAAGGAAAACTCAAACAGCCCGAATACAGGGAAAACAATGGCTCCGAAAAGGGTGCCGATAATGATGCCCAGACTGATGGGTAAAAAGTTTGTCTCACTCAGTCTTTTTTCATTGTTCCCCAGCAACTTCATCACCTTTTGCATGTTCTCATCATCTGATGCGAGCAGTACTTTGTCTCCAAAGCGCAGGGTGGTACTTCCCCTGGGAGAAATATCAATGCCGCTGCGGCGGATGCGGGTGATGGTGGAATTGTAATATGCCGTGAGGTTGAGCGCATTCAGGCTTTTATTGATCACATTTTTATTGGTAACCAGGACCCAGTGTACTTTATAGCCTGCAGCCCTTGGAACAGCCTTGTCAGAATGCGGGCCGATCATCAGCTCCACCTTTTCCAGGGCTTCTTCCGTGCCGACAAACTTTACAATGTCCCCAAGGTGAAGACGGGTATTTTCACCTGGGGTGTAAATTTTGTCTCCATGACGGACGCGGCTGATAACGGCGTGCGTCATGGTGCCCACCTCCAGTTCGCGGATGGTCTTTCCGTCGATGTTCTTATTCTCTACCACAAAATTACGTTCCAATACATCCGGATGCTCTTCATGGATCTTATCCAGGTATTGTTTCTCCTGGGTCTTCATATTGATCCGCAGGAAAACAGGAAGCAGGTGGATGATCAGAATGGCCATGATGGCACCTGCCGGGTAAACCACGCCATATCCGATGGAGGGCAGGGTAGACCCGGATACATCAATGGCAGCTGCCAGCCCGGAGGTGCTCGTAAGGGCTCCGTTAAAGATGCCCACCCCCAGGTGGGGGTCGAGACCAAACAACCGGCTAAGGGTAAAACTTAACAGGGCGGCGATGCTTACCAGCAGCAAACAGATTCCCAGGAACTGCCTTCCTGATTTTTTAAATGAATCGAAAAAACCAGGTCCGGCCTGTATGCCAACGGTAAATATAAAAAACATCAGGCCGATGGTTTGAAAAGCCTCCGGGACCATGATGCCATAATGTCCCATTACCAGGGCCACAAAAACGACAGCCGAAAGATCCAGGGAGAATCCCCTGAACTTCACGCCCCCCAGCATAATCCCCAATGTGATAATCAAAAACAGTGCGAAATAGCCTTCATAAATCAAATCAGCCATGAGTCCGGGAATTGAACAATCAATAAAAAATCAGGTTAAGCCACGAAACTACAAAATTAATGCTTCTTTGGTTTCGCGGATTATCCCCGTTGTTTTATTTTTACATGACAATACACAAAGTGATCCGGTGGTGAAAGCAAACAACAATCCGATCGTTGTCTTTTGGTTCAGGCGAGATTTGCGTCTTGAAGACAATAAAGGGCTTTATCAGGCGCTAAAAAGCGGCCGTAAGGTGCTTCCGCTGTTTATTTTTGATGAATCCGTCATTGATCCCCTTCCTGGAAATGATCACCGGGTATCCTTTATTTATCAGTCATTGGCCTCTATGGATGAGTCCCTTCAGAATAATGGAGGAGGGTTGCTGATAAAAAGAGGTAAACCCCTGGAAGTAATTCGGGAACTCCTTTCAGACTACCCGGTTGAGGCGGTTTACTGTAACATGGACCATGAACCCTATGGCAGAAAAAGAGATTACGAGGTGGCCGGATTGCTGAATGACCATGGGATACGTTTTCACACCTTTTGGGACCACCTGCTGCTTCACCCGGAGAAAGTCCTCAAGCAGGACGGAACGCCTTACCAGGTCTTTACGCCCTACAGCAATCGCTGGAAGCAGATTCTGCAATCCGGTGACCTGGAATATCATGCCTCGGAAAAACTGCTGAAGCACATCATGCCGGAACAATCCATGCCTGGGCCGGAGCAATCCTCCCTCTTTCCGGATCTTACAGAACTTGGGTTTACCTGGTCTTCGCTGAAAACACCCTCTCCCAAAATAGACAAAGATCTGATCCGGGCCTATGACCGCCTGCGTGATTTTCCTGCGGCTGAGGGCACTTCCAAACTCGGGGTGCATCTGCGTTTTGGTACATTGGGTATCCGGAATCTGGCTAAAATTGCCGCAGAGCTTAACGAAGTATTCCTGGGGGAACTTATCTGGCGGGAGTTTTATGCCATGATCCTCTGGTATTATCCTGCGGTGGTGGATCAGGCTTTTAAGCCGGCCTACGACCGGATTGAATGGCGTAACAATGAAAAAGAATTCCTGGCATGGAAGGAGGGTAATACAGGTTATCCCATGGTGGATGCAGGGATGCGTCAACTGAACCAGACAGGGTATATGCACAACAGGCTGCGTATGGTCACGGCCAGTTTTCTGACCAAGCATCTGCTCATTGACTGGCGCTGGGGGGAGGCGTATTTCGCCGAAAAACTTTTTGATTACGAACTGTCTTCCAACAATGGCGGATGGCAATGGTGTGCCGGAAGTGGTTGTGATGCCGCTCCGTATTTCCGCATTTTCAACCCCTACAGCCAGCAGAAAAAATTTGACCCGCAAGATGAATTCGTTAAAAAATGGGTTCCCGAAGCGGATTCAGAGGATTATGTCCGGGAAATTGTTGCGCACAAAAAGGCAAGGGAAAGATGTCTGCAGGTCTATAAACGTGCACTGGAAGCAACATCAAATAAGAATGGCCAATGAATGATCCGAAGACAGGTTTTGCTTCATTCCCTTTCAGGGATGTTTCCGGGAAGCTGAGAAAGGCAGATTTTTCGAAGCTTCCGGGGCAACAGTCTCAATTGACCATGGCACCGGCTTTGCGCAGGGATGACATCATCCGTGTAGGGAAAGGGATGAATGCGATAAGCAGTGGTGTGCTGATACTGCTGTTTCCTGACAGCGAGGGCCAGACCTGCACGGTTTTTATTCGACGGCCCGTCTATGATGGTGTGCACAGCGGCCAGATCGCCCTTCCGGGAGGCAGGCGGGAGAAACAAGACCCCGACTTGCAATATACTGCTCTCAGGGAAGCAAATGAAGAGGTTGGAGTCAATTCCTCCGCCGTTGAACTTGTCGGGAAGTTATCCGATCTGTACATTCCGCCCAGCAATTATATCGTCAGCCCCTTTGTGGGGATGCTTCATTCGGAACCCAAATTTAAGCCTGATCCGATAGAGGTTGAGCAGATTATCCGGGTGAGGATGATTGAATTCTTCCGTACTGAAAATATTCGTGAGGTGTCCATGCGGCTGAGTGCCGGTGATTGCCTTCCCACGCCCTGTTTTGATGTGAACGGACAGATCATCTGGGGGGCCACTGCGATGATCATGGCTGAATTTCTTGCTTTCATAAAGCCTTTGCTGGCAGGGTTAACAAACCCGGGCCAGCAAACAGACCCGGAATAAACATTTTTTCTTCCGGGCGAATCACCTCTTTACATTCCGGAATTTATTTATTAAATTTATGCAAGGATTATTTTCATAATTAAGCATTTATTAACAATGATTTTCAGGGTTGTCATTTTGTCATTGTTGTATTTTGTCTTTTCTCAGCCTGTCATTACCGGGCAGTCAGCATCAGGATTCATTGATGACTATCCGGATAATTACTCACGGAAGTTTGTATACATTTACGATGATAATGGAAAAAATACCGGGACGATCAAATATGGTCCGGGTGGCAATCGGTATTTCAGCGAGATCCTCAAATACAATGACGAAGGATACCGGATCCTGGAAGCGAAGTACAATGGAGAGGGTGAAGTAAATCAGAAAACCCATTTCATTTACGATGACTATGGGAACCTGAAGGAGCAAACAACGATTGGCCCGGACAGTGTGATTAAGTCACGCGAGATCTATGCTTATGACCGCCGGATGAACCGGACAGCGTGGAAAAGTTATGTGGATGAGGATTCGCTGGAATGGAAACGGACCTATGATTATACCGGAGATGACCGCAGAAAGGAAGAACGTCGGTATGACGGGAATGGAGAACTCGTCCAGAGGTATCTGTTTTCCTACGATGATAACGGGTATCTTACCGAACAGAATGTCTACGGCCCGGAGGGGGAAATACAGTGGAGGTACCTTTACCGGCATGATCAATATGGCAACCGGATCGGTGTGTTGTGGTATGACGATGATGATCAGTTGCAATGGATCAGGAGGTATGTGTATGACGACAAGGGGAACAGGGTAGAGGAAAGACGCTATGAGCCCTCCAGGTCATTTTTCTTCAGAAGGTGGACTTATCGCCTGATTTACCGTTTTGTATTCAGGTATGATGAGGATGGGAGGCAGATAGAAGAATCGGTTTACGACAACTATGACAATCTTTTGTGGCGAAGAAATTATGGATATAACCAGGATGGCTTGCTGCAGGATTATGTATGGTACGACAGCCGGGGCAATGTGGAAATGCGTTACCTGATGCGTTATAATGACAATGGTCAGCGTACGGGATGGACATGGTACGATAGCCGCGGAAATGTGGAGTGGCACCGTTCCTATCATTATGATGAGAAAGGAAAGCTCGAGAGGGAACTCTGGTATGGTGAGGTATATTGATACAGATTGTCCCGTACAGATTGCCCCGCATGCGGATGTATGCAAATAAAAAAGGGAAGCGCTGTGGCTTCCCCTTTTTTGTTCATTGCTTCTTAATATGCTTATTTTACAGACTCTACGATGGCTTTAAAGGCATCCGGTTGGTTCATGGCCAAATCGGCCAGCACCTTGCGGTTGATCTGAATGTCTTTGTCATTCAGTTTGCCGATGAACTGGGAATAGTTCATGCCGTACTGCCTTGCGGCAGCGTTGATACGCTGGATCCAGAGTTTCCGGAATTCCCTCTTTTTATTGCGTCTGTCACGATAGGCGTAGGTGAGCCCTTTTTCCCAGGTGTTCTTGGCCACCGTGTAAACATTCTTTCTGGCACCGAAGTAACCCCTGGTCAACTTCAGCAGTTTTTTTCTTTTGTGCCTCGCGGCAACTTTATTGACTGATCTTGGCATAATGTGTGATTTTTTCGTTAAGCGCTTTCCGTTATTTCAGGGAAAGACTTGTGTTGCTATAACAAAGGTGAATACTAATCGGAAAAGTGGCTACATAGCCAGCATTGCCTTGATGTTTTTCTCATCTGATTTATGTACCAGAGAGGTTTTGGTCAGGTTTCTTTTCCGCTTTTTACTCTTTTTGGTCAAGATGTGACTCTTGTACGCATGTTTGCGCTTAATACGTCCGGAAGCGGTAAGAGAAAACCGCTTTTTTGCCCCGGATTTGGTTTTCATTTTAGGCATTATTCAAACAATTTACTATTTATGAAGCATTGAACATTAATTCTTTTTTCCTGATTTTTTGGGAGCTACGAACATGATCATCCGTTTCCCTTCCAATTTCGGCATTTGTTCCACCTTGCCATATTCTTCAATTTCCTGCGCAAAACGAAGCAGTATCACTTCGCCTTTGTCCTTATATATGATGGATCTTCCCTTAAAGAACACAAAAACTTTCAATTTGGCGCCTTCCTCAAGGAACTTGATGGCATGTTTCAGTTTGAACTGGAAATCATGTTCGTCCGTATTGGGTCCCATCCGGATTTCCTTGACTACGATCTTGGAGGCGTTGGCCTTGATCTCTTTTTGTTTCTTTTTTTGTTCGTAAAGAAATTTCTTGTAATCCATAATCTTGCACACCGGCGGGTTTGCTTTTGGTGCAATCTCCACCAGGTCCAGGCCCATATCCTCAGCCATATTCAGGGCATCCCGGATCGGGTGGATGTCAGATTCCACATTGTCCCCAACCACACGAACCACCGGTGCGGTGATGCGTTCATTGATGCGGTGCGGATCTTCTTTCTTTACGAAACGTCTTCTGCCTCTTGGTTTAAATGGTGTTGCTATGTTACGTCCTCCTGTACTTTGTGATTAAATAGGTTAACTTACGGTTGTATCATTTTTAGTGTTTCTTCCTCTACCAGCTTTGCAAATGCATCAACAGAGAACACCCCGATATCACCTTCCCCGTGTTTGCGAACGGAAATGGTTTCCGAGGCTTCTTCTTTTTCTCCGACTATCAGCATGTAAGGGATTTTGCGCGTTTCTGCATCGCGAATTTTCTTTCCCGTTTTTTCACTGCGCTCGTCAATCAGCGTGCGAATTTCGTAATTATTCAGCAAATTAAAAACTTTTTTCGCATATTTTTCATATTTCTCACTGATAGGCAATATGATAGCCTGGTCTGGAGTCAGCCACAGCGGGAAGTTTCCGCCGCAATGTTCTATCATGACGGCGACAAATCTTTCCATGGAACCAAAAGGTGCGCGGTGGATCATTACCGGCCGGTGTTTCAGGTTGTCCGCCCCGGTGTACTCAAGGTCAAAACGTTCCGGAAGGTTGTAATCTACCTGTATGGTTCCAAGTTGCCATTTGCGACCAAGGGCGTCGCGAACCATAAAGTCCAGCTTGGGTCCGTAAAATGCGGCTTCTCCGGTTACAATCTCTCCTGTCAGGCCTTTTTCTTCTGTAGCCTCAATAATGGCTTTCTCGGCCCTTTCCCAGTTTTCGTCCGAGCCGATATATTTTTCTTTATTGGCGGGGTTTCTCAGGGATATCTGGACGCTGTAGTCACTGAAATCAAGTGCTTTAAATATATGAAGCACAATATCGATGACGGCAATAAATTCTTCTTTGACCTGGTCGGGTCGGCAGAATATATGCGCATCATCCTGGGTGAAGCCCCTGACACGGGTCAGCCCGTGTAATTCACCACTTTGTTCATAACGGTATACGGTACCGAACTCTGCCAGCCGCACCGGCATATCTTTGTAAGAATATTGCTTGTTCTTATATATTTCACAATGGTGGGGGCAGTTCATGGGCTTCAAAAAGAACTCTTCCCCTTCAGATGGTGTGGTGATCGGCCGGAATGAATCCTCTCCGTATTTCTCGTAATGTCCGCTGGTAACATACAGATTCTTATGCCCGATATGCGGAGAAATGACCGGTTTATAACCTGCCTTTCGCTGCACCTGCTTGAGGAACTTCTCCAGGTTTTCCCTGAGTTCAGCTCCTTTTGGCAGCCATAGAGGAAGGCCTTGCCCCACTTTGGCGGAAAAGGCAAACAATTCCATTTCGCGTCCTATTTTGCGGTGGTCACGCTTTTTCGCCTCCTCCAGCATTTCCATGTATTCTTTCAGCATCTTTTGCCTGGGGAAACTGATGCCGTATACCCTGGTAAGTTGTTTACGGCTTTCATCACCGCGCCAGTAAGCTCCGGCAGTGTTCAGCAGTTTGACGGCCTTTATGGTGCCGGTATCGGGAAGGTGAGGTCCGCGGCAAAGATCGGTAAAATTGCCTGATGTATAAAAACTGATGGTGCCGTCTTCCAGGTCATTGATTAAGTCAACCTTGTACTCATCTCCTTTTTCGGAATAGTACTCCAGTGCCTCTTTTTTGGGAATCTCTTTCCTGACAAAAGGCTCTTTTCTGCGGGCGATTTCCAGCATCTTCTGCTCAATTTTTTCAAAATCATTGCTGGATATGGACCGGTCGCCAAGGTCAATGTCATAATAAAAACCCTGATCAATGTCCGGACCTATTCCGAACTTGGTGCCGGGATATAATTCTTCAATGGCTGCTGCCATCAGGTGGGCAGAGGAGTGCCACATGGTTGCTTTCCCTTCCCTGTCGTCAAAAGTATGCAGTTTTATCCGCGCATCTTCATGGATGGGCCTGTGCAAGTCGCGGGTTTCTCCATTCACGGAAATGGACAAGACGTTACGGGCAAGCCCTTCCGAGATGCTTTTGGCAATCTCCAGGCCGGTAATGCCCGGATTGAATTGTTTTATACTTTGATCGGGTAAGGTTATTTTAATCATCTGAAATCGCTTTTCTATGTTGTTTTTCAGCCTGCAAAGGTAAGGAAAATATTGCTATTAAAGAGGATTTGCCTCATTCACCGCAGATTCGTTTAATCAGCCGAAGCTTGTGGGTATAGGCTTTTTGATCTGCATCAAAAATGCCATGGTGGTCAACCCTGTCTATGCGAACTTTTCCATGCGCATGGATAATGTGCCCCTCGTTGAGCAAAAGACCCACGTGATTGATCTCCCCATCCTCATTATCAAAAAACAACAAATCACCTGCTTTTGTTTCATGGATCAGGTGAATGCTTTCGCCTGCTTTGGCTTGTTCCTTAGAGTCGCGCGGAAGCTTTACTCCTGCAAGTTTAAAAACAACCTGAACGAAACCGGAGCAATCGATTCCGAAAGCGGAGCGGCCGCCCCATAAATAAGGCGTATTGAAAAAACTGCGCGCATACTCACAAATTTGCTCATCACTTTTTTGTTTATTGCCTGCTGTCAGGTTTCCGTGGTGCCAGAAACGGTGTCCTCCGACAACCATTTTATGGTCTTCACCCGGAAGGAATGTACTGCCGGAACTAACCGGGAATTTACTCCGGGTAACAGTGTCTGTCATGATTGCCATATAATCGGTGGTAACAAGGGGGGGCAGTTCCCGGTAAATATCCCTGAACGCCTCTTCCATTAAATGGGCCTGATTCCGGGAAACCCAACCCCGGTAATGGTCATAATGCATTTCAATGTGCAACCATCCGGCCTGAGTCTGAAGTACGTCAAAACTTTCTCCGAATAACAGCTGGCTGACCATTTCACTTTTGTGGTCCGGCTCAGAGCGGAGTGGAATATAAGCTATAAGGCATATACCGGTAGTCATCTGCAGGATCGTTTATTTTAAAAAAATAAAAGTAGGGATTTTTTTTTATTAAATTCGTTACTTGTTGGAGGGGGTGTTATGAACTGACTGCCCACTTTTGGTGTTAGTACAACAGACTTGTGTCAAAACAAATGATTTTCAGGGATAATTAGCGGGGCATGCCCTGTTGGTTTTAATGAAAGATAAACTGATGATTAAAATTATTCACTGGTTTCAGCGGAATTATTCAAATATTTACAAGGCCATCCTTGTTTTAGTAAGTATTTTGCTGCTCGTTCAGCTATTCCCCCGTCAGCCCGGTTTTGACTACGAGTATCAGAGAGCACGCCCATGGCTGCATGAAGACCTGATTGCGCCCTTTAATTTTGCCGTGCTGAAATCGCCACAGGAGATTGAACGGGAGAAAGCGGAAGTTGAAGATGACTTCCGGCCTTTTTTTTCCCGTCGCCCGGTTGTAAGGAAATCCATGCAGGAGGAGTTTGAAGACTCTTTTGAAGAAGCCTGGGAAGAGAAATATCTGGGTACCAGAGAACCATTTAAAGAAACCACCAGGGACGCTGGCAATGAAATTCTGTCACATTTATATGATCACGGTATTGTGTACCTCGATGAGGAGTTTCGGGGCAGGGGAGATGATTTTAAGATCCGGCTTTTGGAAGACAATATCGCCACAGGAATGCAACTTGGTGACCTGTATACAATACAGGAAGCCTTTCTTTACGTGATCAATACACTTGAGGGACTCGAAGGGCAGGTTGATACGGATTTACTAAAACCCCTGCTTGAAAGCGCCCTCAGCCATAATGTGTTTTATGATGATGAACTGACCAGCAGGGCCCTCAGTGCCGAGATGGAAAGGATTTCCCGGACCAGGGGAATGGTTCAGGAGGGAGAGAAGATTGTGTCCAAAGGCGAATTGATCACCGAAAACACCTATCAGATCCTTGAATCATTCAGGGCTGAATATCAGCGACAGATCGGGGATGCCTCAATGCTGGCAGTGCTGTACGCCGGCCAGTTTCTGTTGGTCAGTATTTCCATGATTGTTTTGCTGTTGTTTCTGTATTTTTTCAGGCGGGATGTCTTTACAGATAACAGGCGGGTGCTGCTCATACTTCTTTCAGTTTTGCTGATGGTATTTCTGACCAGCCTGGTTATCCGGTATAATGTCGAGTACCTTTACCTGGTTCCTGTTGTTATGGTTCCTGTGATTATCCGGGCATTTTTTGACAACAGGCTCGCCCTCTATGTCCATATTACCACCATCATCATGATTGGCTTTCTGATCCCCAGGAGTTTTGAATTCGTTTTTCTGCAGTTTCTGGCCGGGATTATTGCCATACTAAGTATGGCGAGCCTCAGGCGCCGATCTCAGCTTTTTGTTACAGTCATATTGATCTTTATTACCTACTCTGCGGTGTATTTTGGCCTTTCACTGGCTCATACGGGGTCTTTTGAAAATCTTGCCTGGCAGGACTTTGCCTATTTTGCCGGTGGTGCATTCCTGACTTTGTTTGCTTATCCGCTGATATTCTTGTTTGAGCGATTGTTTGGCATGCCTACTGACTTTTCCCTGCTGGAACTGGCTGATACCAACAACCTGCTGCTGCGCAACCTGGGAATGAAAGCCCCGGGCACTTTTCAACATTCATTGCAGGTAGCCAACCTGTCAGAAGAGGCCATCATTGCAATCGGGGGGAATAGTCTTCTGACAAGGACCGGTGCTCTATACCATGATATCGGGAAAATGAATAACCCTTTGTATTTTACTGAAAATCAGACTTCAGGATATAATCCGCATGACGAAATCTCTTACAAGGAAAGTGCAAGAATAATTATTGACCATGTGATTGACGGCATTGAGATGGCCCGCAGGAAAAACCTTCCGGAATATGTGATCGATTTTATCCGGACCCACCACGGTACAACCACTGCACGGTATTTCTATACCATGGAAATGAAAGAGCGCCCCGATGAGGAAATTGATAAGGCCCGGTTTACCTACCCGGGGCCTCGTCCTTTCAGTAAAGAAACGGCCGTTGTGATGATGGCTGATTCTGTGGAAGCAGCCTCCAGGAGCCTGGGCAAACCCGATGAGAAACAGATCAACGAACTTGTTGCCAATATCATTGACACCCAGGTAAAAGAGAAACAATTTGACAATGCAGATATTACACTGAGGGATATCACCACGGTTAAGGGGATATTCAAGCGAATGCTCCTGAATATTTATCACGTCAGGGTTGCCTATCCATCATTGAGTTAATCCCCCGGGCAATAGATTAACCCTCCAGATATTTTGCAGTTTCTGCCAGGTAGTCATTGCTTCCCGGCCCCAGATTAAACATAAGATCCGCGATGCTCAAATTGGGCAAAAATCCGTGTTTTTCCGCAAATGTTTGCTGATAAACCGGCCAGTGACTGATGGGTATATTTTTTCTGCGGTGGGTTTTTGGTGTCAGCTTTTCCCTGAGATCGGTCATTCCTTCCGGCTCTCGCTCAAACTCCCTGGTAAACCCGATATCTGCCGGAATGGACAGTTCTGCCAGGATTGACTGCAGAATCTTCAGGTTGAATTCCCACAACAATTCCGGAGAAGAGGTTGCTGTAAGGAAAAACGGGGCTAAAAGATCCTGGTAATAGATGAAGAAAGGAGAGTTGCGATAAGCGCTGGTGATACTGCGCCAGTGCTTTTTTCGCCAGTTGTCGTGTTTGGAAACCAGTACTTCGCTGATTCGTGAATGATTTCCTGAAGGTCGTTCCACAGGGATGATCAGGTTGCGGGCGCCGTTTGCAGTATAGATGGTGCAACGATTCCGCCAGCTTTGCCGCTGATAGGTTTCATGCAACTCTATTATCGCTTCCCCGGCTGAAACCATACAGACCATATACTCCAGGGGCGGCAGGTACGCCACCGGTAAAAGAATCTTCCTGTTTTCCTGTTTTAAGCGGGGAGTTATCGTACCCATTGTGTGTTATGGAATATAGCTTTATTTTTGTAAGTAAGAGATCGTCAAAAATACACATAAGCGTATTACCGACAAATATCCGACCCATGAAGATACTCAACGCCTCGCAGATCAGAGAACTGGATGCCTATACCATCCGGAATGAGCCCGTTTCGTCCCTTGAGCTGATGGAAAGGGCAGCCAGGAAATGTTATGACTGGATCCGACGTCAAATTAAAAAAAAACAGCAGGTGAAGATCTTCTGCGGAATGGGGAATAACGGGGGTGACGGGCTTGTGATCGGACGTTTGCTTGCTGGTGCAGGGTATCATGTGCATATTTTCAAACTATGTCATACAGATCACCCATCTGAGGACTTTGCAGCCAATGAAAAAAGGCTGGAGGGAATGGCCAGTGCAAAACTGACAGAAATACAGGAAGAAGGTGATTTTCCTGCTTTGTCATCGGATGACCTTGTGGTGGATGCCATACTGGGAAGCGGCCTGACCCGGCCGCTGGAAGGTTTGCTGGCCCGGGCAGTTCAGTATATCAATGGTTCAGGAGCTGCTGTTGTGGCCATTGATTTTCCCACAGGATTGTTTTGTGAGGATAACAGGGACAATGACCCCAAACGGATTATCCATGCAGATTGTACCCTGAGTTTTCAATTGCCGAAGCTGGCTTTTATGTTTTCATCCAATGAAAAATATCTGGGGTCGTGGTATTTGATTGACATCGGGCTGCATCCGCAGGCTGTTAAACAGGCAGAAACAAAATACCATTATCTGCAGGCATCTGATATCAGGTCGTTGTACCGTCCACGCCGTAAATTTGCGCATAAGGGGCACTTCGGACATGCCTACCTGATGGCCGGAAGTTATGGAAAGGCCGGGGCAGCCGTGCTTGCTGCCGGGTCGGCAATACGCAGCGGGGCTGGTTTGCTGACGGTGCAGATCCCCAGGTGCGGATATGAGGTATTGCAGGTCAGTGTGCCTGAGGCAATGTGTAAACCGGATGAGCATCCCCGCATTATTTCAGGAGTGGGGGAACTGGAAGGGTTTAATGCTGTGGGTGTCGGGCCTGGTATAGGTACACATGATCAAACAGCCCGTGCCCTGAAAGTGCTGATTCAGAATACCACGGTTCCCATGGTCCTGGATGCTGATGCGCTGAATATTCTGGCAGACAATCTTACATGGTGTGGCTTTTTGCCCAAGGGATCCGTTTTTACCCCGCATCCCGGGGAATTCGATCGCCTGGCGGGAAAAACCACGGATGATCATGACAGGCTGGAAAAAGCCATTGAACTCGCTCATCGTTTCCAGGTACATATCATTCTGAAAGGGGCGCATACGGTGGTCATTTCGCCGGACGGCAGGTGCTTTTTCAACTCAACGGGCAACCCCGGAATGGCCACCGGGGGAAGTGGGGATGTGCTTACAGGAATGGTGCTGGGATGGCTTGCCCAGAATTATTCTCCTTTACACAGCTGCCTGATGGCTGTTTACCTGCACGGAAGGGCCGGTGACCTGGCACGGGTTCGTAAAGGATATGAAGGCCTTACTGCCAGTGACATCATTGCCCATTTGCCTGCTGCCACCAAAACCACCATGAGACAGTAAACAAAAGCATTGTTCCTGCTGTTTACTTCCCGACAAACAAATGGTCACTTTCAGAATAAATACCAGGAACATATGGCAAGCAAAACAAATAAAACCAGGAAAGAAAAAGAAAGCGCAAAAGAGCCGGCTAAAAAATACACACTCAAAAACGTCAAACCCGGGAAATTCAAGGAATGGTACCGGTTGATGGCACTGGGACGTAAACTTGACGAAAAAGCCCCCAATTACCTTAAGCAGGCACTTGGGTGGTCCTACCATGCGCCTTATGCAGGTCATGATGCCATTCAGCTGGCCATCGGTCAGGTTTTTGACCGGAAAACCGATCATCTTTTCCCTTACTACCGCGACATGCTTGTCGCCATCTCCGCGGGGATTTCCACCGAAGAAATTCTGCGCAACGGATTGTCAAAAGCCACTGATGCGGCCAGTGGCGGGCGGCATATGTCAAACCATTTTGCCAAGCCGGAATGGAACATTCACAATGTATCTTCTTCCACAGGAAACCATACTTTGCATGCAGTAGGTGTGGCCCGGGCCATGAAGCGGTACGGACATAAAGGGGTGGCCATCAGTTCTCAGGGCGAATCCTCTGTTTCTGAAGGGTATGTGTATGAGGCCATCAACGGAGCCAGCAATGAAAAACTGCCGGTGATCTTCGTGTTTCAGGATAACGGATATGGGATTTCCGTACCGAAAAAAGACCAGACTGCAAACAGAAAAGCTGCTGACAACTTCAGCGGGTTTAAAAATCTGCGGATCATTCACTGCGATGGTAAGGATGTGCTGAGTTCCATGAATGCCATGAGGGAAGCCCGCCGCCATGCGCTGGAAGAGCAGGAGCCGGTAATCGTTCATGCCAGTGTGGTTCGTATCGGATCCCATTCAAACAGTGACCGGCACGACCTTTACAGGGATGAGGCTGAGCTTCACTGCGTGAGAGCCAATGATCCCATCGGCAAGATCCAGCAGCTGCTTGCGGACAATAACATCATGTCGAAAGAGGAGCAAAAGGAAATCGACAAGGAGGTGGGCAAGATAATCACTGATGCCCATAAAAAGATCATGAAAGAGCCTGATCCGGATCCCGGATCGATTTATGACCATGTGCTTCCTGAACCATACAAGCCTGAGAAATATCCCGAAGGAATTCATGACGAAGAGGGGGAGAAGAAAAAGCTGATCACGGCCCTGAATGAAACCCTGAAAGCCGAATTCCGGCACAATCCGGACACATTTATCTGGGGACAGGACGTGGCATACAAAGAGAAAGGGGGCATATTCAATGTAACCAAAGGTATGCAGCAGGAATTTGGCATAGAACGGGTATTTAATGCGCCCATTGCCGAAGATTATATTGTGGGGACAGCCAACGGAATGACCCGGTTTAACGGGAAAATCCGTGTGGTGATTGAAGGGGCTGAGTTTGCCGATTACTTTTGGCCGGCCATGGAGCAGTATGTGGAGATGACCCATGATTACTGGCGGAGTAACGGGCAGTTTTCACCCAATGTGACCATCAGGCTGGCCTCCGGGGGCTACATCGGAGGAGGCTTGTATCATTCCCAGACCACAGAGGCGGCATTGGCTACTTTCCCGGGTATAAGGGTTGTGTATCCTTCATTTGCCGATGATGCTGCAGGATTATTAAGAACAGCCATGCGATCCGAAGGCCCCACATTGTTCCTTGAGCCCAAAGCCCTTTACAATGCAAGGGTGGCTGAAACTGTTGTGCCCGGTGATTTTGAGGTTCCTTTCGGGAAAGCAAGGATAAGAAGGGAAGGCAGTGATCTCAGTATTATCACTTACGGCAATACAACCCACCTGAGTATTCAGGCAGCCGGTAAGATTGCTGAGGAAACCGGGAAGGAGATCGAAGTCATAGATATCCGGTCCCTGATACCGCTGGATTCAGACACCATCCTGGAATCGGTAAAAAAAACCAACCGCGTATTGGTGGTTCATGAAGATAAAGTTTTTAGCGGATTTGGCGGAGAGCTTGTCGCACAAATCACGGATAAAGCTTTTGAGTACCTGGATGCACCGGTAAAACGTGTCGGGTCTGCTTTTACCCCTGTCGGGTTTCATAAGAATCTGGAGGCCGCCATTCTTCCGTCAATGAAAAAAATTAAGGCTGCGGCCGGTGAACTGCTGGAATACTAATCCCAGACGTGGATTGGACGGATTCTTCTTCTGTCCTGATGGGGTCTTCGGACGCCGGACTGGGTTTCCCTGAAATAAAAGGCGTAGTTGATGACGTAAATTTCCCCATCCGGGAATAGCGGATGATAATCCATGGCCACCCCGATAAAACGGAAGCCCGGATTCAGTATGTTTTGCCTGTGGGTCCTGTCAGCCACGTTGTCATTGATCAGCATGTACATCAGTGCATCATGAGGGGAAAAACTGCCATAGGCTATATTTTCACCGATCTGTCGGTCCCAGTCACCCTCTCTCTCTATCCTCGCCACCAGACCACCCTGTCCGCCGTGGCCCCTTGTTTTATTTCGAACAAGATAATCAGCGTGGGAAACTGCTGCTTCATGTAACCCCTGTGAAGGAAACAAGATCCCGACCGGTTCAGTGTTCAGGAGCTCCCAGTAAAGTTCTTCTGCGGGCTCAACCCCTTCCTCAGTCAGCATAATAAGGTCTCTGCCCGGGTAATGAAACTCTTTGCCCTCAAAATACGTAATGTACTCCGTCACATATTGCCGTGCAAACTTTCCCGGGTCATATCTTACCAGGTTGTGGGCAAGGACCAGGTTCTTTTCTTCATCGTCCAGGTATGCATGATCGGCGGCTGTGTTCAATTCATGGACAGGCCATCCGTCAGCTTCCAATCTGTTGGCATATTCTTCGTTGCTCAGATGTCGCTCCGCCACTTTTTGGCCACTGATGCCGGCATAGTCTATTGACAGCAGAAAACGCATGCACGAGGCCAGCAGCAATACACCAAGGGGGAGAATATAGATTAACCGGTTAATAAGATTGTTGTCAGTAACTGGTGATTCAGACTTCCTTGGCAGGGCTTTCATTGTCAATTGCGGAAATTTTTAGCTATTAGTACGGTGCATATGAAATGATCAGCCTCCATCTTGCATCATGCAGGCGAATGGTGTCCCAGACAGCCATTCTGACCATTCGCTGATCACTCTCGGGATCCTGATATACGTAATCTCCTGTACCACTGGGATTTCCTGCAATGGCATCGCCCAGTTCCAGTAAACTTTGCAGCTCCTCATACCTGTAGTCCAGGAATAGCATTCTGCCGGTTCCCTCAAAAGCCTTGTCAAAGATAATCCGGCCTTCTGGTTCCATGATCCAGGGCTCATACATGGTTTCAGCGATATAGGGAGTAGCCAGCTCCTCAATCATTACATCCGGCCTGATAAGCAGACTGACCGAGCCGTGAAATGCGCCATCATCATCTATAATCGGATGTTGCAGACTTACTGCATCAAATCCTTCTACAGAGAGGAAGGAATTGCTGAGCATGGGAGCCCTGTTTTTTTGCATAAGGAAATAATTTTCCTGGTCCCGGATATGAGCACCTTCCGAGGGATGAAATTCGGATGGTTCCACATACACCAATACCCCATCGGTATCTATGAGGGCACAAGTCACGATATAGGGGTTATCCTGGTAAAGTCTTCTGAATGTGTCTCTGGCCACATGTTCCGGCGGGATTTGTCCGTTGAAGGAGGTTACTGCATCGTCCAGTTGCCGGTCCATCCTTCGCAATTCTTCAGAAAAGGTTTGCCTGAGGTTTTCAAGAATCTCACTGGCTTCAGGCATATAGTGATCATCCGATCTTTCTCCGATTTTACCCAGTATCACACGCCAGTTGTTGAAGGGTACCTGGGAAAATAGAATATGGGTGTTTCTGCCAGCGAAAATGTAGGAGGTGTAGCCGTGAGAATGGGCCTTCATGGTCTCAACAGCATGACGCAAAGAAGGGCTTCCCTCTTCGGTTGGGTTCATGAAAACAAAATCGGTACGTGGGTGCAGAACTGTTGTTCCTTCTTCATCCAACACATACCATAGGTAATCGTCATCCAGGTTCAGGGCGTTACTGATCAGTTGTTGGAACTCATCAAGGAAAATGGAAATGGCCACAGCACCGGTAATCTCTTCACCTTCAAAGACGGGGACTGCCATCAGAACGGATTGTTTACCTGTTGAGCGACTGTATATCAGGGACCCATGGATCTCTTCTCCACTGAAAAGTGAACTGAAGTATTCACGGTCTGACAGGTTGAGGCCTGTATAACCGTCATCAACGCTGTAATATCCTCCGTCCGGTTCGATATAGAGGGCTGCTCCCGGGATGGCATCCCGAAGTGTGATCAGTCCCGGCCGGATCTCGGGCCAGATTCCGCTTCTTGTGGCGGGACTTCCGGCGATCAGTCGTAAAGAAGTTAAAGCATGCTGCAGGTAACGGTCAATCAGTGCAGAAGCAGTTCCCAGTGCCGCCCTGGCATCAATATCGTAAGTCATCGGGTCATTGTCCGGCCACTGGTCAGCATGGACAGTTGTATCAACCTCCTTCCCGGGTGCAGAAAACCCTTCAAAAATGCCTGTGGGCGCTTTGTTTTCGTTTTCAGTGGATGAAAGCCCTGCATGGGAAAGGGGTATCCACTGGAAGCAGAAAATCAGCAGCAGAATAACCCGAAGGTTCAGATGGTTTTTCTTTTGGACTTCTTTGTGTTGAGTTGGTGAGTTTTTCATGGTGATACCCTCCTGTTTTATATGTAGGTACAAAATGCTGTCTTACAGGGGGAATCCGCCGTCTTACCAATTAAAAATACCTGAAAATCCAGGCCTCCTCCGGGCGGGCATAACATTATTCCCACCCTAAATTTATTGATAAATTAGTGAACAAACAAGTTAAAACACAAAAGAAATGATATTGCGGAACCGTAAAACGATCTTATTGTTTTAATTTACGGCGCCCAATAATTCAAGGAGCTGCCTTTTACGCCGCCTGGCAACAGGCAGTTCATGTCCCCGGATACGGATCAGCAGGCGGTTATTTTTGATTTCCATTTCCCGGACTCGTCTGAGGTTTACCAGGTATGAGCGGTGAATCCGAAAAAACAGCCGGTCTGTAAGTGCCGTTTCTATTGCGGAAAGGGGAATATCAACCACTTCATTGGAACCGTTTTTCATTACCAGGATGGTATAACCGTGAAACAAAAAAGCATAATCAATGTCTTGCTTGTCTGTAATCAGTTCTTTTAATTCGTCGGATGTGTCCATGATTATAAATCGTTTAATTAATACCAGGCTAAATGATCAGGATAGCACTCGTTTTGCTCAGGATGAAAGAAAAATTTCCAGTGATCTTCTTCTTCTGCGGGCAACCGGGACGATTTCCCTTCCTGCCAAAAGGCTGACCCTGCCTTCTGGTTCATAGGTGCTGACGAAGGCTTTGTTGATAATATAGTTTCGGTGGGTCCTGAAGAACAGGTCTTCAGGCATTTTTTGCTCCAGACCGTTCAGGGGGGTGTGAAGCTTTTTCAGAATTTCTTTCCCCATATAAACGACCGATAAGCCGTTGTGGTAGCGCACATGGGTGATGTTTCCAAAAGGAATAAGCCGCAGGCGGCGGGTTTCCCGGACCCAGATTCCGTTTCCGATTGTTTTTGTTTCCATATCTGTTTTGTTTAAGTAATATTAATCCGTCATAAAAATATAACGTTTAATACTAAAAACAAAACAAAAAATAGAAATAAGGATTAAGAGGCTTCCTGAATGGGTTAAGTGGTTATCTGCACACTGATCAACCTTTGAAATTTTTCGCAAACGCTTGCCATTCTTCAAATTCGCCGGCTTTCATTACACGGGGAACTTTAACCTGGCCGCCTTTGGCTTTGTTTTGTTCAACCCAGGCATAGAAAGCCTCCGGGCTGGTCAGCGTGACTTTCACCTCTTTCAGGGCTTTTGTACGGGCCATTGCGTAGGCTTTGTTTGTGTCTTTCAATGCCTCGTCAAGCGCTTTGGCGAGCTTATTTTCACTGGCTTGGCCTTCAGCTCCCAGATACCAGTGGTGTATATAGTCCTGTTCCGGTCGTACCGCTGCAACCGTAAATTCCGGAATGCGTAACCCGAAGGTGTTTTCCAGCTGCCTCATGGCATCGTTCATCTGAATAACCGAAAGCTGTGATCCGACCACATTAAGAAAATGTTTGGTCCGTCCGGTGATGACAATTTCTGCCCTTTCCTTATCTGTGAACTTTACCGTATCTCCGATCATATAGCGCCATGTGCCGGCTACCGTAGAAATGACCAGCACATAGTCCGTATTGTTCTCCACTTCTTCCAGCGTCAATGCTTTGGCGCCCTGAACAATGCTGCCTTTCCCGTCAATGTTGTCATTGGTGAAGGGGACAAATTCAAAATATATGCCATTGTTGGTGGCTAAAGCCATTGCCATATCGTTATTGGGCCTGGACTGGAATGCCAGGAAACCCTCTGAAGCCAGGTAAGTATCCAGATAGGTGAGGGGTTTTCCCATCAATGACTCAAAAGATTTTTTATAGGGCCCGAAAGCCACCCCTCCGGAAGCGAAGACCCTCAGGTTGGGCCATATTTCATGAATGTTTGCCGCCTTATTATACTCAATGACCCTTTTCAGCATCAGCTCATTCCAGGAAGGAATCCCGGCCATGGCACCGATATCCCATTTGGGAGCTTCTTTGGCAATGGCATCAACCCGCTCATCCCAGTCTTTTATGGAGGCAATTTTTTTCCCGGGGCGATAGAAACGTTCAAACCAGGAAGGGATATTGCCTGCGGCAATTCCGCTGATCTCTCCTTCCAGGTAATGCCCCGATTTTTTAAGGTCGGTGGTGCTGCCGAGCATCATAATCTCTTTTTCAAAGAAATCGGCCGGAAAATCGAAGTTTGAAGTGGCCAGGATCTGATAAATACTGGTTTTTCGAATTGCTTCCAACATCTCCTCAGTTATGGGGATCCTTTTGCTTTCCTTCCCCGTGGTGCCGGCACTCAGGGCATAATATTTAACCTTGCCGGGCCATGTTACACCGGCTGCGTCCGTTTCCTTCTGTTTGCTCCACCAGCGGGAATCCATCGCATCGTAGTCATGGTAGGGAACTTCTTCAGCAAAAGCGTCAGCAAGGTTATTCCGTTTCAGGATCTTTTTAAATGCATATGTTTGCCCGAATTCTGTAGATGCTCCTTTTTCCAGTAATCCTTTAAGTATTTCTTTTTGTGATTCCACCGGATCATGATCAGGTAATACAAGATCTGTGATTCCGAGGGCAGCTTTTATGATATTTCCAAGTACGACCATCGATATTCCGTTAATGTGTGCTACGCCTGTCAGTCAGCCAGTTAACTGTATTTTAAGCTTATTGATAAAGATACGACGAAAATTCTGTCAAAATGCACATTTATAATTATTTAATATTTGTTGCTTCATCTCCTGGGGGCCTTCTTATTTGTAGACAATTGACCGCATGCAGCCTGAATATCTGTTCCTCGTGATTTCCTGATGGTGGTGGTAATTCCCTTTGCCTCCAGGGCTGTTTTGAAAGATTGCATGATTTCTTCATCCGGCGACTGCAGGTCACTTCCGGGTACCGGGTGAAAGCGCATCAGGTTGATCCTGCAGCGGATGCGATGTAACAAACGAGCAAGGGCCTTGATATGTTTGGGGCTGTGATTTAAGTTTTTAAAAACAATATATTCAAAAGATACCCTTCTTTGTTTTTCCATTGAAAACTTTTCGATGGTACCGATGACCTCTTCCAGCGGATGGGCTTTCTGAATGGGAACCAGTTGACGGCGTTCTTCATCGAAAGGGGAGTGCAGGCTGATGGCAAGGTTGCAGCGGCTGCTTCCCAGAAATCGCTGCATTTCAGGAATCAGGCCGATGGTAGAAACTGTTATCCGTCGCGGACTCATCCCGTAGCCATAAGCGGAAGTAAGAATTTCAAGGCTTTTCATGACGGCATCCGGGTTGTCGAATGGTTCCCCCATGCCCATGTAAACAATGTTTGTCAGCGATCCTGTTTCAGGCAGGCTGTGAACCTGGTTGAGTATTTCTCCGGCTGTCAGCTGCCCCTGAAGCCCCTGACGGGCGGTCATGCAAAAAGTGCAGCCCATGCGGCAGCCCACCTGGGATGAAATGCAAAGGGTATGGCGCTTCCCGTCCGGGATGTAGGCAGATTCGATATACCCTCCATGATGGGTGGGAAACAGGTACTTCTTTGTCCCGTCTGACGCTGTCTGTACATCCACCGGTTCTTTCCATTCAATGCAGTAATCCCTGGCCAGCTCCTCCCTTATTTTTTTGGGGATGTTGGTCATCTGGTCGGGGTGCCGGACACGCTTTTTATAGATCCATTCGGCAATCTGCCGGGCGGTATAGGCCGGCCAGTGGTTCGCGCTGACCACTAATTGAAGCTCTTCGAGGGTTTTCCCCGTCAGGGATTGCTGAGGTTCTTGTGCCATTGGTTTTTTCAGGTGTTTGCAGGTTTGCAAAAGTATGAAAAATATGGATTTTTGTATCTTTGCCGGCGTAAACAAATGTCAGAACAATGCCAGAAATCCCGCGCTCAATTCCGAAAAAGTCTTTTTTCTTCCGGTTGGCCGGGATGGCTTTTTTATTCCTGTCCCTTTCGGGATTTGTGGTCCCCGGGGTCTGCGCCGGGCAGTTTACTGATAATGATGGATACCGCCCCGACCGGGATGACCGGGGGCATTTGCGGGCCACTTATTTGTCGGATCTGCCTGATAAATTAACCTACCTGAAAATCGACCAGGGGTTTTCAAAAGGGCTGCTGTTTGACCAGAAGATGTCGAATCTTCATTACAGTGGCCCAGGGGGAGTCCTTTCCTTTGCTTTGCACCGCCGCACACCTTCCCATATTTCTGAATGGCATTTTGCCAGGGGCACATTCCACTACTCCCGCCCGCATCATGAAAATTCGCTGGTTTATAATTTTTCAGGTGGCACAAGGTATGTTCATTTACGGCGTCTTGATCCGCGCGGGCCATTCCGTTTCTATGCAGGCGCACAGGCAGATCTTACGGCTGATTTCCGGATTATTCCGGCCATGGGCAATTCCTTTTTGTTTGCCAACGCTGTGGGGTCATTGCAGCCGAGGATGGATATTTCCTATCCTTTATTACTGTTTAACCGTGAATGGCATTTTGATTTTTCGCTGGCTGCATCTTTGATCGGATATAACCTTGGGTTTCCCGGGTACGGAACCAGTTATCGCATCGGGGAAGACGGGGGAAGCACCCTGCAGAACCTGGAAAGCTTTCTGACCCACCCGGGGAATACCGCCCAGATCAGTAGTGGCATTTTCTACCGGCATTCATTTGGCAACGAATACAATCCCAACTGGTGCAGAATCGGATACAATTGGGATTATTTGCGTATGGACGGTAATCATGATCTGCGTCTATATAATGTACGTCATCAGTTTGTGCTGGAATTGTACTTTCTGTTGAACTGAAACAGGTCTTTCAAGGCACTTGAAGCCGAATTGTTTGAATGGAGCGTGTCTGTGTGTAAATGAAGGGTATGAACAAAAATAAATACATAAAAATCGGGTTTCTGGCATTGCTTCCATGGTTGTTTGCTTCCTGTGAACAAGTTTTCATGGAAGATGAGGCTGGTGATGATCCGGTGAGTATATTTGATGAGGTGTGGACTTTTGCCGACCGGCATTATTCCTTTTTCAGGGAGAAAGGGGTAGACTGGGATGCCATATATGACCAGTACCGGGAAAAAGTCCGGCCGGACATGGGGCAGGTTGAATTATTTGATCTCTGTGCGGCCATGCTTTATGAGCTCCGCGACGGGCATGTCAACCTGGTGAGTTCTTTTGATCGCTCCCGTTACTGGGACTGGTTCCTTGACAGCCCGGAGAACTTTTATTACAGTATTGTCCAGCGACATTATTTGCAGGACCGGGAGCGATACATCGGCCCCCTGCAGTTTGTTAAACTTGAGCGGGATGTTTTTTATGTGTATTACGGAAGTTTCGCCAACGCAATCAGTGAAAGCCATCTGAATTCACTGATCAATACCCTGAATGCTTCGGGTGGCCGGCCCGGGCTGATCATTGATGTGCGTAACAACGGAGGAGGCAGCCCTGACAATGCCCGCGATATCGCCGCCCGTTTTACGAGGGAACGTCGTTTTGCCGGAACCAACTACATCAAAAACGGGCCGGGGCATGAAGACTTCCGGGCAGAGGAGGTATATATCCGTCCCCATGATGGCCCCCGGTTTGACGGAAAGGTGGTGGTGCTCACCAACAGGAGAAGCTACAGCGCCACCACTTACTTTGCCCAATATATGAAGGTGCTTCCCAATGTCACCTTAGTGGGTGATACAACCGGCGGGGGTGGGGGGATCCCTGCCTTCAGGGACCTGCCAAACGGATGGATGTTGCGCCTTTCCAGCAGCCGTTTTCTGGATCCCGAAGGAAACAGCATTGAGTCAGGTGTTGCCCCCCATGTTACACGGCATCTTTCCTCCGGAAGCATTGAGCAGGGGCGTGATGATATCATTGAAAAAGCGCTTGAAATACTCAGGTAAACAGGTATTTAGACGGGGTAATTGCCCGTTTGCTATCTACTTAACCAGGCCTTTCCTTGCGTGAAGTAAAAAAATTTACTACTTTTGCATGTTATGTGCCCCTGAGGGGGCATACTGCTTGTGGTTTTTTCCGAAAACCACGCTGCTCAACAATAGGGTCAATCAACATATCCGACTTGTTGAATTCTTGAATTGAATCAAATAGAATTGTTAAATCAAAGGCTTTGAATGAAGAGATTCTTCAGGTTCAAACTTATTTTTATTCACTAAATCATTAATTTATGAAATTTTTACGATTGACAGGATTTGTAGTACTGATGATGATGCTTGGGATGGGGTTGTCGACCAACGCCTATGCCCAGGATGAGGAGGACTTTGTGCAATTCGGCGGTGCTGTCCGCTACAATTTCGTGAGTCAGCATTATGAAAGTGAAGCAATGCCTACCAGTACTTATGCCACCTGGGATACATGGCGGTTGAATGTTGCTGCCAGGTACAGCGATGTGACACTAAACTTTGAGTATCGCTTTTATCCCACCTTCAACACTCATTTTATCAAGGAAGGGTATCTGGGTTATGACTTTTCAGATAACTTCAATATGGAACTGGGTGTTACGCAGGTGCCTTTCGGTAACCTGATGTATAACTCACACAGCTGGTGGTTCATGAGTGGTTATTATGTCGGCCTTGAGGATGACTTCAATATGGGAGTTAAATTCAGTTACGATCTTAGTGACCGCCTGAACCTGATGATGGCTTATTTCCGCCAGCAGGAGCCAGCAGGACCTGCACACAACGCGGCCCCCTATGGCGGCCCGGGGGCAGGAACCTATTCCTATAATGTTATTCCTGACTCTGACGGAGTATTGTCCGGAGCACCTGCTCACATCAGGGAAATGAATCAGCTGAACGTGCGCCTTGGTTATGAAATCACTCCGGGCGTAGAAGTCGGTTTTTCTGCCCAGCGCCAGGGGCTGTACAATTCCGTACTGGATGAAACTGAATATGGTCATGCCATTGCAGCCCACGGTGCAGCGACTTTCGGTGACTGGAGTGTAAAAGGACAGTTCATCAATTATGATTACGCAGCCAAAAATGATGCGGGTCAGCTAATGGACCGTGTGCAGATGGGTGCTTATGGTGATCCTTATTATGGCGATGGTGTGGCTGCAAGAGCCAACATCCTTTCCATGGGAATCGGAAAAGGCATTGATGTGGACCTGGGCCCCATTTCCAATATCATGCCCTACGTGGATTACGCACTGATGACCAAAGACGGGCAACTGGAAGTTGACGGACAGATGTTTGACTTTGAAGACAGCCATATGCTTGTTCCCGGTTTCCTGATCACAGCCGGTAATATCTGGACTTATGTCGATTTTGCGATGGGTAAGAACCATCCATGGCTTACCGATAATTTTGGCACGGGAATGGGTGCCGGGCAACTTGATGCCCAGGGCAGGCCAATCCCTGTGGATGACATGGACTGGAATCTGCGTTTCAACATCAATGTTGGATATTACTTTTAGAATAACTACATTTACAAGTGGGGGTTACAGATGTGCCCCCACTTTTTTCTATTTTAGAAACAAAACAACAGGAGGAAAACCAAATGAAAATTACAAAAACATTACTGACCAAATCATTGTCAATTGCAGCTGCAATTGTTGTTGCTGTGGGATTGCTTTTCAGCATGAACTCGTGCGCACCGGAAACCGATGAAATCAACCTCGGTTACGTGTTGTGGGATTCTGAAATTGCTTCCACACATGTAGTTGCGGCGGTAATTCAGGACGACCTCGGCTATGAAGTTGACCTGACTTCTGTAGATGCCGGCCCAATGTGGATGGGTGTGGCAAGGGGAGACTTCGATGCAATGGTTGCTGGCTGGCTTCCGGTTACCCATGAGGCATACCTTGAAGAAACCCAGGATGATGTGATCAATCTCGGAGCCAATCTCGAGGGTGCACGGCTGGGTCTTGTTGTTCCTGAGTATGTTCCCGTGAACAGCATCGAAGAGCTGAATGACTACGTGGATGAGTTTGACGGTGAGATCATCGGAATTGATCCTGGTGCAGGGCTGATGGCTGCCACAGAAAGAACAATCGAAGAATACGACTTGGACTATAACCTGGTATCCGGTTCGGACGCAGCGATGACCGCTGCTTTGGAGCGTGCCATTGACCGTGAGGAGTGGATCATCGTTACCGGATGGACCCCCCACTGGAAATTTGCCGCTTATGACCTGAAATACCTTGAAGACCCCCGAAAGACCCTTGGTGAAGCTGAGCACATTGCCACCATTGTGCACCCTGATCTGCTGGAAAAAGCGCCTGATGTATACAATTTCCTGGATAACTTTTACTGGACACCCGAGGAGATGGCTGAAGTAATGATCTATATTGAAGATGGAATGGAGCCAATGGAAGCTGCCAGAGCCTGGATTGCTGAGAATCGCGACAGGGTAGACCAATGGCTTCCGTAATTTTTTATAATTATTTATGAAAGAAAAAATTGTTGTCAAGAACCTGACAAAAATTTTTGGAAACCAGCCCGGAAAGGCCCTTGAGGCACTGAAAAAAGGAAAGAGCAAAGCAGACATCCTGAATGACCACAAGCAGGTGGTAGGTGTTTACGATGTGTCCTTTGATGTACATGAAAAAGAAATTTTCGTACTCATGGGTCTTTCCGGTAGCGGGAAATCCACACTGGAACGTTTGTTGAATCGCTTGCATGAGCCTACTGCCGGGGAGATCATTATCGACGGAAAGGATATCACCAAGCTGAACACCAATGACCTTCGGGAGTTCCGTCGCAAGCATTTTTGCGGGATGGTTTTTCAGAATTTTGCCATTTTGCCTCACCGGACAGTGGCAGAAAATGTGGAATTTGGTCTTGAGCTTCAGGGCGTCGACAAGGATGAACGTCGCGAAAAGGCCATGAAGGTGATCGAACAGGTGGGGCTTACCGGTAATGAAAACAGCTATCCTTCCCAGCTTTCAGGCGGAATGCAGCAACGTGTCGGACTGGCCCGTGGTTTGTCCGTTGATGCGGGGATTATGCTGATGGACGAAGCTTTCAGTGCACTTGACCCGCTTATCCGGCGGCAGATGCAGGATGAATTGCTGGAACTGCAGGATAAAATGCAGAAAACCATCATCTTTGTCACACATGACCTTGATGAGGCTTTCCGGATCGGCGACCGCATCGCCATTATGAAGGATGGCCGCATCGAACAGATTGGTACGGCAGAAGAAATCATTTCCAAACCGGCCAGCGATTACGTAAGGGCATTTGTGGAAGACATGAACCGGGCAGCTGTGCTGACTGCCGGAGCGATCATGCAGCCTACTGTCGAAATAGCATTCCCCGGCGACGGACCAAGGACGATCCTGCGAAAGATCAGAAAAAACAACCTGACCGGAATATTGATGACGGATACCAGGCGGAATCTGAAAGGGTACATTCGTGCCCGGGAGCTTGTGGATTATCTGAACAAGCACAAGGAGGAAGAAAAAGTACCGTTTGACAATTCCCTGTTGCACATGCCCTCGACGGTAACTCCGGATAAGTCCATGACCGAAGTTATGAATATCTATAACAATACGGAATTCGGTCCCATAGCTGTGGTGGATGAGGACAACAGGCTGCAGGGGGTAATTGCAAAAGGCAACATCATTTCGGCCCTCTCACAACAGGACGATGAAATGATCGGTCAGGATAAAAATGAAGATGATTAAGCATTCTGTAAAGAAAACAACCAATGTTTCCATTTCGTATACCTATTAAAGACTGGGTGTCTGCTGCAGTGGATTACCTTGTCAGTGAATTCGGACCGGTATTTGACGGCTTCAGTGCCTTCATTTACTTTTTGGTGAATAATCTGAAGGACGGGATGCTTCTGATGCATCCCATCATCCTGATTGTGCTTATTGCTGCACTGACCTGGAAACTGGCAGGCTGGCAAATGAGCATTTTCGCCCTTGTTGGCCTGTTGATTACCGAAAATATCGGATTGTGGGAGCCTTTTGTGGAAACCCTTGCCCTGGTATTAACGGCTGAAATACTGGTAATGGTCGTTGGCTTACCGCTCGGGATCTATGCCGCCCGGAGCGACCGTTTTAATTCCATTATCAGACCTGTGCTTGACTTTATGCAAACCATGCCGGCCTTTGTTTACCTGATTCCGGCAGTGATGTTTTTCGGGCTGGGCCTGGTGCCTGGTGTGGTGGCTACCTTTGTATTTGCCCTGCCGCCACTGATCCGACTGACCAACCTGGGTATCCGGCAGGTGCCCCATGAATTGATCGAAGCGGCAGATGCATTCGGGGCAACCCCGATGCAAAAACTGTTGAAGGTTCAGGTTCCGGTCGCCAAGCCTACCATAATGGCAGGGGTGAATCAATCGATCATGCTGGGTCTTTCTATGGTGGTCATTGCAGCAATGATCGGCGCCGGTGGAGTTGGTACCAACGTGTTACGTGGTATTCAACGCCTGCAGGTAGGAGAAGGTTTTGAAGCAGGGCTGGTAGTTGTAATACTGGCCATCATCCTTGACAGGCTTACAGCCAGTTTTGGAAAAACCAAACAAACCGGATAGTCCGGAAAAGCATCTTAGATAAAAGCCCGTTGATCCTTGATTAACGGGCTTTTTTTCTGGGATTGCGTGTGGTCCAGCCGTTAAGGAAAGAAATCAGTCCGAATGCAAATACAATGACTGCAGCCGCCGCAATCGACCACCAGATCCCAAGTCCGACCAGAATAAAAGGTGCAGTGGCCGTAATGAAACCGCCACCCAGAAACGGCTCATACAACATTTGTTTGAATCCGAATGCCTGCGCGGTATCCGTTTTGTAATGGGGATCTACAAGACGGAGCAGCAATAATCCCATGGCGGTTACACCGCTTTGCATTCCGTATTCGGTTACTCCGCGCTCGAGCCAGTTATAGGGGAACATACGGGGAGCCAGCACTACCAGACAGAAGAAAAGCCATGCAATACCGACTGCCATCAAAATGGCAAAAGGCCAGAAGTGTGCGACAAAAAGATCCAGGCGTATGGAGGCGATGGCTGCTACAACCAAAATATCCAGTGAGAGTCCCAGTATTCGCTCAAAAGTCAGGCGGTCATAATACTGACTGACTTTTATCTTGGCTGAAAAAGCCTGCACGATCATGCCGCCGACCATCGCAAGCGGAAACAGGGGAAAACCACCGAGCATGGGATGCAATTGCCGTACACCTGCCAGGAGCACCCATCCTACCAGAATTGCGACCCCAACTATGGAGAAATGGAAGGCCAGTGGCTCAATGGACTCAGATGCTACTGTGGCATTGGATGAGGGAAACCTGTCTTTCTCCGGGATCAATCCCACTTTTTTAAACCGGGGGATGCCTTTTGTCTGGTCCAGGTTCACGCAATACCCTCTCCTGATGGCGATATTGATGTAAAAAACGCCCCCCACAACAGCTGCAATAATACCTACCGTAGCTGACATCTGCGCAAGTGCTGATCCGGCAGGAAAACCAAGTTCAGCAAATACCGGATGCATTCCGGCTGCTGTTCCGTGCCCGCCGGCAAAACCAATCTCCAGGATGGTGGCAAAAATCGGGGGTACGCCAAAAAGGGGTGTCAGCAATAATACGGTGATCAGCATGGCTACAAGGTACTGACCGCTGCCAACAATCATTCCGAAACAAAGCTGGCTGCCGCCCTGTGTCCACATTGTCTTTATTCCCGGTATCAGTACGCCCAAAAACAGTGAGGCAAAAACGATATTGATCAGCAGCCCCGGGATGTCGGACCAGGTGGTATACAGGAAATCCGGGAGTACGTCCAGAAGGTAAGGACCGAATATAAGAGCCAGAAACCCTCCGATAATAGATGCCGGCAGGAAAATACGCTGCAGCAGCCCTACCCTGGCCCGCAATATCTTTCCGGCCAGCAAAAAAAGCAACAGAATACAAAAACTGAAAAATACGCCCGTTAAACCTTCCATAATATTGATTGTTTTTGACGCAAAGAAAATGATTTCTGCCAAACAATCCCATTAATAAATAAAATATAGCCATTCCAAGGGGTGGGTTTCAGGGCTAAATGTCAGGTAATGAAGGAGTAAATTTATTGCAGAAAAGGGTTAACAAATTATTAACAAGTTCATCTACAGGGATTTGCTTAAACCATTCTACATTTGAAATGTCAAAATGGCGCATGATTTAAGAAAAATTCAAAATTGCGTTATTTATGAAATGGTTGAAAGTTATTGTAGTTGCAGTTCAGTTTGCGGTTGGCATTTTATTTATTCATCATCCTGTTACGGTACTGGCTGATGAAAAAGAAGGCCCGGGCCGGGCCGGTGAAGGAATTGCGGATGATGCGGAAGAATCCTCTTTGCCGCCAGATGGCAGTGGTGAAGCAGACAATCCCTTTTTAATAATTGAACTGGGCGGTGAAACCTATTACAAATACAGTCCTGAGCCAGGCGACGGAATCGGAGGGCTTGCTGCCATTATGGTTGACCTGGACGGACAGCTGAGTGAGCGTCTGACTTTTTTCGGGGCGTTTCATTTTGACTCTGCAGTTTGGCATGATTTCCTCAACAAACCTGCTTTTGTTCGAAAGGCAGACCCTGATTATGACATTGAACTGGAAGTGGAGGAATTTTTTATAACGTGGAAACCCGAGGCCACCAATCTTGAGTTTACTGCCGGTCGTATGTTTTCTGTTGTAAGTTATGCCAATCAGTTACACCTGGCCGATTTTCAGTTCAATATGAAACCCCGTATTTTTACCGAGTATTGGGGGGACAACCACGGACTGGCCCTTGATGGAGGTAGTGTGAAGTGGTTCCATGATGCGGGTCGTTCAAGAACAGCCCTGTTGGTCGAAGCCGCTAAAAACGGTTATCAATCATCGCATACCGTACTGACGACGACGCTGGACTTTGCATTTAATGTGGGTGATTTCGATATGGGTATCAGAGGCTTTGGCTATTTTGATCACCAGGAAAATGATCATCCTTTTTTAAAGTATGTTCCTTCCAGTCATGTATCCGTTGCTGATGCTGTGGAGCTGAATAACGGACTCGGCATGAATGCCTGGGGGGGTGGTGCCAATTTGCTCTGGTATACTCCGGGAGATCGTTCTGTTTTCTTTCAAACCGAATGGGTCAACCGGAAACTTGCCAATGAAAGTTTCTTTGGAGGTTATGCCTTTCTGATTCTGAATCATACAAATAAAATCAGCAGCAGCATTATGTATCAGCAGCTTGAACTACCTGACTTTGGATCGCAGATGGTGGATGTCACCAATGAAAGGGTTTACACAGTCGGGTTGTCTTACATTCCTATTTACAACCACAGGTTGCGCCTTGAATACAATCATTTTTCCGAAAGTTCTTTTTATGACAATATGCTGCTGGCGAAATGGACTTTTTTTCTCGAACTTTGATGGAATCTAAACACTTGAAATATGGATCAAAAATTCCCGACAGGAACATCCGGTAAGTTGAGGGCCTGCAGGCCTGACAAACAATTTGATTTGCGGATGTTGAAATCCTTGTGGCTTCAACTGATACCGGGTAAGCCCATCATGGTGTTGCTTTTTGTTTTTGTGTTAATCGCAAATCCGGCCCGGAGTGATGAGGGCATGTGGCTGTTGCCCAGGATTGGTGCTTACAACATGGAAGATATCCAATCATTGGGGGGCAAAATGTCCGCAGAGGAGATATTCAGCAACGATGATGCCAGTCTGAGTGATGCGGTAGTCAATGTGGGCAATGTGGGATCAGGTTCAGTGGTCTCAGCAAATGGGTTGGTGCTTACCAATCATCATGTGATTTACGACCATATTCAACGGGTCAGTACTGCTGAGAATGATTATCTCACTGACGGTTACTGGGCCTCTTCATTTGACGGGGAGATTCCTGCAGCGGGGTTGACGGTCACTTTCCTGAAAAAAATCATTGACGTGACCGATGAGGTTCAAAAGGAGATTGCTTCCCGCAGGGAGCGTGGTGAAAGGGTTTCCATGCTGACCATTGGCAGAGACATTGCCTCAGCATATACCGCAGATACAGATTCCCAGGGGTTTTTGTCCAACCACTACCAGGGAGGTAAATATTACCTGTACATATATGAAGTGTTTAAGGACGTCCGTTTGGTGGGGTTTCCACCTTCTTCCATAGGCAAGTTTGGTGGTGACGAAGACAACTTCAGGTGGCCAAGACATACGGGCGACTTCGGATTTATCCGGGTATATGCTGACAATGAGGGGCAGCCGGCAGATTATTCGCCGGACAATGTGCCTTATGTGCCCGACCGTTACCTGGAAATTAATGCGGGTGGAATAAACGAACTGGACTTTTCGATGGTGCTGGGTTATCCCGGAAGTTCTCAAAGGTATCTGACAGCTTCCCAGGTGGAGGACCTGATGAAGGTGACCCATCCGGGGCGCATTGCGGCCCGTAAACGGCGACTTGATATCATACGGGAGGAAATGCAGGCCAGTGATGAAGTAAGGCTGAAATATGCCTCGAAGTATTTCAATGCGAGCAATGGCATGCAACTATCACAGGGTCAGCTGGAACAGCTGAGGCGACATGATGTGCCCGAAATAAAACGCGCTGAAGAAAAGCAGTTTATGGACTGGGTAGATGAGGATCCTGTGAGGAAGAAAAAATACGGTGAGGTGCTGACAATGATCCGTGAATCTGTGGAAGAAAAGCGACCTACTGCCTATGCCCATCATTTGCTGAATGAAGCACTGCTGATGGGAACGGAGATTTATGTGGCAGGCATTCGTGCCAATGTGTTTTACCGTAACCTCGATGAGGATATCAGTCAGGCGGAACTGGCTGAGGTTGTTTCCGGATTTTCAGGAAGGCAATCAGGGTTTTACGAGGATTATCATCCTCCTGCCGACCGTCGTGTGGTGGCTGCGATGATGGAACTGGTCAGTGATGAACTGCCCCGGGAACATCAGCCTGATATTATTCACTATGCGGATAGTGCATTTGCCGGAAATTACATGGAATTTGCAGCATATATGTTTGAGAACTCATTCCTGACATGTCCGGAGCGCTTTGCTCGTTTTATCAGCAATCCTCGGCTGGAAGCAATGGAAGGGGATCCGGTGATCCGCTATTCAGTCAGTATTTATGATAAGGCCATTGAGCTGCGTGACATTAACCGGGAGCTTTCGGAAGGAGAGCGGGCTGGTTCGCGTCTTTATATGGAGGCAATCCGTGAAAAGAGCGAAGGCGATCGTATGTACCCGGATGCCAATTTCACCATGCGAATGAGTTATGGGAAAGTGCTTGGATATAGCCCTCGGGATGCGGTAAATTACCACCATATCACTTCGTTAAGCGGTGTCATGGAAAAAGAGGATCCTGAGCATGATGATTTCGTGGTACCGGATGACCTTTTGTCGCTGTACCACGAACAGCAATTTGGTCCTTACGGAGATGATGGCCGGATGCCGGTGAATTTCATTACTGATAACGACATTACAGGAGGAAACTCCGGCAGCCCGGTTATTGGGGCAAACGGACAATTAAAAGGGTTGGCCTTTGACGGCAACTGGGAATCGCTTGCCGGGGATGTGGTATTCTTTCCTGAGCTGAACAGGGCCATCCACGTTGACATCCGCTATGTGCTTTTTGTGACGGATAAATTTGCGGGGGCTTCAAATATTATGAATGAGTTGGTAATAATAAATTAAATCGGCTCACCAGTTTTATTTACCTAAATACCTTTTTTATGCATTTCTGTTCCAAAACTTTTAATAAGTATTCTTCCCTGATTCTTTGTTCCTTTTTTTTATTGACAGCCAAACCTCAGCTGAAGGCAGATGAAGGAATGTGGCTGTTGCCCTATCTGGAGGAGCTGATCATGGATGATATGGTGGAGCTTGGACTTGAATTGACTTCAGAGCAAATTTATTCGGTCAATGAGTCAAGCCTTAAAGATGCAGTAGTCATATTTGGCAGCGGATGCACCGGAGAAATCATCTCACCAGAAGGGTTATTGCTGACCAACCACCATTGTGGAGTGGATTTGTTCCAGGCCTTAAGCAGCAGCGAAAATGACTACTTGCATGAAGGATTCTGGGCAATGAACCGGGAAGAAGAGATGCATGTGCCTGGGCTTTCCGTTTCTTTCCTGAAGCGAATAGAAGACGTTACCGACAGGGTGCTTGCTGCTCCTTCCGATGATATGGACGAAGGTGAGAGAAATCGTGCCATTCGGCAAAAGCGAAGCACTATCCAGCGGGAGGTTTCTGCCGAAGGACCCTACAGGGGGGCGGTAGAACTTTTCAGGATGGGTGACGTCGGACAGTACCTGCTTTTCGTATATCAGGATTATTCTGATGTGCGGCTGGTTGGTGCACCACCAAATTCAATCGGTCAGTTTGGTGGAGATGAAGACAACTGGGAGTGGCCGAATCACAATGCCGATTTTGCCTTGTTTCGTGTTTATGTGGAACCTGACGGCCATCCATCTGACTTTTATGATGAAAATAACATCCCTTATGAACCGGCTCATTATTTCCCGATTACCCTTGAGGGGCCTGAAGAGGAAGACTTTGTAATGGCCATGGGGTATCCAGGTGCAACCACCCGTTACCTGACTTCGTATGAGATTTTAGAGGAAAAAGAAGTGGGTAACATAATCCGTGCTGAAATCCGGGGGAAGCGGCAGGAAATATGGCGCGAGGCCATGGATAGTGATGATGCGATCAGGTTGCAGTATGCGTCCCGTTATTTTAATTCCAGTAATTACTGGAAATATTCTGTAGGACAGAATAAAGCGTTGAGGAATCTTGGCGTGATCGAGGATGCCCGTGAGCTGGAGGACAGGTTTAGCCAATGGGTGGCCCGGGATCCGCAACGCGAGGAAACATTTGGAGATGCCCTCGCCCTTATCGAACATGCCATGAGTGAAAGAAGGGAGAAAGCCTACAGTCATCGTTTGCTCATGGAGGCACTGGTAGGAAGTCAGAGTTACTTTCCTTTCGGAAGGCGATTGAACACACTAAATAATCAGCTATCGGCCGGGGAGCCTGATGAGGTGGCCATTGAGCGCTTCATTGCGGGACTTCAGGATGCCCTGGGCAACTTCTTTGCCTATCATATGCCAACGGAAAAGAAAGTTCTTAAAGTAATGCTGCCTTATGTAATCAATGAGCTTCCTGAAGATCACCAACCCGCCTTTCTCCGTGTAATAGACCGGGAATTTGAGGGCTGTACTGACCGTTTTATTGAATATATGTTTGAAACCTCCGTTTTGACCGACAGGCGGAGAATGGAAACCTTTCTTCAAAACCCGGATCGTGAAGTGTTACGTCGGGATGTTGGCTTTCATTTTACCAATTCAGTATTCAGTAAAGCAGTAGAACTCCGGCAGCATAATACGGAAATTAACCAGCGTTACCTGATTCCCGGCAAAAGACTTTGGTATGAAGCCCTTAATGAGATGATCACTGAGCGAAGCTTATATCCTGATGCCAATTTTACCATGCGGGTTACTTACGGAAGTGTTTTAGGGTATGAACCCCATGATGCGGTTATCTACGAGCCTTTTACAACTCATAAAGGGATTATCGAAAAAGTTACGATGCATCCCGATTTATACAGCACTTCGGATAAGCTTATCGAATTGCTGAGCACAGGAGATTTTGGTCCCTACGGTGATGGTGGGATATTGCCGGTTTCATTTCTTTCAAATATTGATATTTCCGGAGGCAATTCCGGAAGCCCTGTGCTGAATAGTCGGGGGGAATTGGTAGGGATTGCCTACGACGGAAACTGGGAAGCCATGTCTTCGGACATAGCCTATGCTCCTGAACTTCAGCGAGCCATCAGTGTGGACATACGTTATGTGCTCTTTATTATTGATCAATATGCCGGGGCCGGCTACCTCCTGGAGGAGATGACTATACCTGGTCTCAATTAGCGGCATATGAATGGGGTCCGGTGTTTTGGGCTAATTAACCCAGGCAACTTTATGGGGTGTTACAATGTGTGATCAGGAAATCGTAGAGGAGATTCTTGCCGGTAATCAAGCGGCCATGCGGGTGCTGATCAACAGGTATCAGGACCTTGTAATCAATTCTTGTTTTCGGGTTTTACACAACGCCGCTGACGCAGAGGACATTGCCCAGGAAGTGTTTATTGAGGCTTATCGTTCTATTTCATCACTGCAAAACGGGGAAAAACTTTCTTTCTGGCTTTATCGTATGGCCCTGAACAAATCCATTAACTTTCAGAAAAAGAACCGGCTTTTAAAAAAGGTACTGTTTCTGGATCATATTGCTCCGGGAAAAGACTGTAAACATATGCCACGAATTCTTTGTCCGGAAGCAGATCCGCATCAGGCCATGGTGCGGGAGGAGCGGATGCATATTTTTAAGGATGCATTGTCCGGGTTGCCAGCGCGGCAGCAGAAAGCATTTATTCTCCACCATTTTGAAGATCTCTCTTACAAAGAAATTGCAGATGTGTTGAAGGTTTCCCTGTCTTGTGTGGAGTCACTGATATTCAGGGCAAAATCTAATTTAAAAAAGAAATGCAGAAGATATTCTGATGATTTTTTTTAAAATCAGCGCAATTTTTTAGCCGGAACATTGTCAGTTATATAAAAGGGAAGTGAACCGATGCAAAGCTACAAGTCATCTCTAAAAGCAACTGTTTGCCTCAGGGCATCAGATGGGTTTGCTGATCGCGTCATGGAACGGATTGACGAAGAGAGAATCCGACCAGGGTCTGTGTTTGTGTACAGACTTCGTTTCGCCGGAATGGCTGCAATGTTTATCCTGTGTGTCAGCGTGGGAGTTTTGATCGGATCAGGACATGCCATGAGTGACCGATTTGGTCAAAGAGAGAACTCCTTGAAAGAATTCCAGGAAATCCACAACCTGTATTCCGTTCCTGAGAAAACATTTTTCTTTTATGAAATTTAGAAATAGTTGTCATAGTTGTTTTTCTAATCTTATCATATTCTTATGAAAACCAGTGTTTTGCTTATCGCTTTTTTTGTTGTTTCAATTCTTTCTCCTGCAAGTACCGCCGCCAATTCCATTAATGGGGCAAACAATTATTCTTCACCCGTGCAGGATACACCATCCGGCTTTCCGGATTGGGTTGAGAGGGGTGAATACTGCTACACCATTGCAGTTTTTGTTTTGCCGGATGGTACAACACTGGGACGGCCGCTGCATGCCCGGATAGTCGTTGTTGCCGAAGATCAGGTCAGGCTCAGGGCCATGGAGAATATCAGTCTGGGTGATCGTGAAGGATGTGAAGCAATGGGAGTTACTTATGGGGAAACCTGGTGGGGCAGTGACCCGGAGGAGGTTTTCCGGAGCAAAGAAGAGGCAGAAAACTACTTAAAGGAAAAAGGCTGGCTCATAGATTAACACCCTGTAATCATGTCAATTAATCGTCCATTCAGGCATATTCAATGGTTGAATTATGCATTACTGGTAGTGAATGTCACCGCCCTGGCCACTATACTGCTGACCGCTTCTGCGGAGGGCAAGTCTGATCAAAAGCGCAAAGATATCCGTTCTATTCGTTTTCTGAAAGAACAGCTGGATTTGACAGACGAACAATATTATGAGGTTGTACAGCAGAGTGACCGAACTTTCAGGAGGTATAATTATACCCTGGATCTTTTGTGCGATGCGAATATTAGTCTGCTTGAAGAAATGGCCAGGCAGGATCCGGATCCTGTGAAAATTGAGCGTTTGACAAGGCGTATCGGAACCATGCATACCAACCTTAAAAATCTAACCGTCGAATATTTTGATAATGTCAGGAGTGTATGTACGGAAGATCAAAACACCATGCTGGCAAGCCTTTTTAAAATGATCATGCAACTGGAGGCCAGGTGTGAGCAATGTAATCGTGTGGATTGTCCGAGGAAGGAAAGACTGGAGATTCTTGGCCAGATGAATTTTCCGCTTTCGCAAAATGAATGATTCTCTTTACAAATTAATATGAATTCTATGTACGCAATTGAATGTAACAACCTGACCCACTATTACGGTAAAAAACTCGTGTATGAGAACCTGAGTTTTAAGGTCGGGGAGGGAAAAATTCTCGGGTTGCTTGGTAAAAATGGTGCCGGTAAGTCCACTACCATCAATATCATGAATGGTTTTCTGCATCCTACGGCCGGTGAATGTCTGATCTATGGGGAGAATTCCCAGCATCTGACTCCTGCCACCAAAGAAAAGATCGGGTTTCTGATTGAGGGGCATATTCAATACGCATTCATGAATGTGCATCAGATTGAAAAGTTTTATTCTGGATGTTATTCCAGGTGGAACAGTGAGCCCTATTGGGAGTTATTGTCGAAACTTCAGGTCACTCCCACACAAAAAATATCGCGGATGTCATGCGGACAACGTTCGCAGGTGGCCCTGGGACTTATTCTGGCTCAGGATCCACAGTTGCTGGTACTGGATGATTTCTCCATGGGTCTTGATCCGGGTTACCGACGCCTTTTTATTGACTATTTGCGTGAATATGCCAAGGCCAACAATAAGACCGTTTTTGTAACCTCTCACATTATCCAGGACATGGAAAGGCTTATAGATGATGTATTGATCATGGATTACAACCGTATTCTGGCACAGCAGCCGGTTGAAGAATTTATGGAAAAATTCTGTCAGTATGAAATTGTTCTGGAGAATCCGGATATGGAATTTCCCGAAACAGACCTGGCGGTAAATATCGAGCAGATCAATGACAAAGTGTCTTTTTATGGTTACCAGGACATATCGGCGGTTAAAGGCTTTTTGTCTGGTCAGGGTATTGCCATTAGATCAATTGAAGAAAAGGAAATGAACCTGGAGGATGCTTTTATTGGTCTTACCGGAATGTATTAATCTTAATCAGAAAAACTTGCAATTATGTATAGATCGATTTTTTATAAAGAATGGCTCAAGATTCGATGGGCGTTGGCTTTATTTCTTTTGCTTGGTTTAATAGTATTGGGGAACATTTTTTTGAATGTACGATATGGTGTTCGCTTTATGGATGCTCACGATTACTGGTACCGGATCATTATTCAAGGTGCGAACTATGCAGCGTCACTGAAGTATATTCCGCTTCTTGCCGGGTTGGGACTTGCGATTGCACAGTATTTCCCCGAAATTGTGAGCCAGCGGATCAAACTCACTTTTCACCTCCCGATCCGTGAAAATAAAGTTCTGCTGATACAGCACGGGTTCGGGCTGGTTTGTCTTTTGGCAGTCTTTGCCACATATTTATTGGTGTTTATAATTGGAAGTGCGGTCTATTTTCCTCCGGAAATCATTCATATGATGCTGACTACAATACTACCCTGGTTTTTGGGAGGGTTGGCTGCTTACTCACTTGCTGCATTGATTATGCTTGAACCCCTGTGGCTTTATCGGGTGCTGTACGCCGTAATTGCCTACGGATTTGTAACCCAGTTTTATATTCGTGTGGTTCCATTGGCGTATACCAAGGTTCTCTGGGTATTTGCTCTTATGGCCGTAATTACGGTAATTGTTATTTTGTTTTCTGGTTACAGGTTCAGAAAGGGGGAGATGCATCATGGTTAAAATAAGCCGATTTGTTTTAGTTATTATTGGAGTGATTGTGACTGCCATGGCCATTCCTGATCTGTATTGGACCATTTTTCAGGAAAGCAGACCTGTCCCGAATGTAATGTTCAGCCACGTAATTGATGATTTTATTATTGTACAGCCCGGTGAGGATGGTGTGATACGTAAAGATGCATCAGGAAACACCTACACCAGTGAAGAGGTGGAGCAAAAACTCCCGCTGATGTTTTTCAGGCAGCTTGCCGCCGATGGTACGATGCCGGATAGCCTGAAGGGTGTTCCTATGGATCATGCAACTATCAGCACACATCGTGGGAGCTATAGTTACATACCCCGAAACATTAATACCCCTGAATCTGTGCTATTGCCTCTCATCGAAGCGGAGAGCGGACGGGTAGGGTTGTCTCTGCCTGAAGATTTTTTCCGTCTGAAAAACAGGATTGAGTTCATTGTGGCAGAGACCAATGAGGTGGACAAGGAAAAGAGCCGGATTTTTAACGATGCATTACTTGAAAAGGGCTTTTCCTTTCCCGCCCAGCTGATAGCCGGGATACCCACAGTGATGAAAAGCAAGGATGAGGGATATTTTATCAAGGATGACGAGGGCGATTTGTATCACCTTAAAAAGATCAGAGGAGAACCTTATGTTGCGCGTATTGATATCCCTGAGGATATGGATATTGTCTTTATTGAATCTGTAGATATGCGTACGGAAGAGTTTTATGCCTACCTGTATACTGAAGACAATGAAGTGTATGTGATACTTGACGAGGTGTATTATCTTCAAAAACTACCTGTTGAGGGGTTTGACAGGAATAGAGACAGGTTGCGGATAAGGCATGATCTTTTCGGAAAAACCATCAGTGTTATCGGGGAGGATTTTATGAAGGTAATAAGGATAGATGATGTGTATGAAGTAATTGACACTTATGAAACAACTTGGGAGCCAAGGCACGAAAGACCTGATCACAGAATGTTTGCAAGGTTGTTTCCGTTTGAGATTCGCCTTGAAATTCCTGATTCAAGGTATGTGGGGTTCTTTTTCAATTTTGCCCACGGATATTCATGGTTATTGCTGAATCTGTTATTTGTAGCCCTGGCCATATGGCTAATCAAAAGAAAAGGCCGTGATATCCGGAAAAATATCCCTGATCTTT
>SKUN01000161.1 GCA_007129945.1 Bacteroidales bacterium | reverse complement strand
TTGCTAAATTCAGGGGGCAATTGCATGGCCAGGCGACAATTGCATGGCCGGAAAGCCACCGCTGCTTCATGACCCGTTACCGGGCTCACGCCCTGGTTGAATATGCCGGCACCTGACGGATTTATCTGCGAAACCCGTGCCTTCTGAAGCGGCCCTGTACCTCCACGCGGCTGCCATCTTCAAGCGCGTCCAGATTGCCGGCAGCCACTATTTCGCCCGCTTCCAGGCCGGCCATTACCTCAACCTGACCATCGCGGCGCACCCCCTGTTCAATCTCCCGCCGGTACGCAGTGTCGTTTTCTATGACATACACGAGCGTTTTCCCATTTTCACTGATGAGGGCCTCATGCGGAATGGCTGTTACACCTGACCTCTCATCAGTGGTGAAATGTACCCTTGACAGGTAACCCGGATATATGGGGCCCGGTGCCCGCTCCTGGTCAATTTCCACCTCTACCGTGAAAAGCCTGGACATCGCATCTGCGGCAGGAAATATTCGCCTGATCGTTCCGGTGAAAGTCATTTCCGGGAATGCATCAAAGGACATTTCCACATCCTGCCCCCTGCGCAGGTGTACCACATCATTTTCCGGAACTCCTGGCCTGGCAACCAGCAGATCATGGTCTTCGATGGTGAACAGTCGCTGGTTTTCAGACACATTTGTGCCCACTTCTATCAGCCTGTCGGTAACGACTGCGTCAATCGGGGCTTCAATACGGCCAAGCTCTACCTCAGCTTCCCATAATGAAACTTCCGCTTCCGCTGTTTTCATCTGCCGCTCTGCTGTTTCGTATTCTGCTTCGGGAATTACTTCTGCTTCGAATAACCGGCGCTGCCGCAGGTAATGGTGCCTGGCTTCTTCAAGGTTGGCCTCTGCCTGTTGCAGTTGTGCCTGCTGCCGGCGGGTATCCAGCCTTACAAGCAATTCTCCCTGGCGGATGCGATCCCCTTCTTCAGCAGAAATTTCAAGTACCTGACCGGAAGTGCGTGCCGTAATATAAACACGCTGGTAGGCAATCACAGGTGCTGTGACGGTACGGCGGGCCGACATATCAAGGATCTCCGCTTCCGCAGTTACCACTGGTGTCACCTGGTCCGCTTCTTCGCTGACCTGGCTGTTGCAGGAGAAAGCAAACAATATTGAAAACACAAGGAGCCATCGTCCCGGCCCTGACGCGAAACACTTTTTGGATTGGTTCATATAAGCAATTTTTTCAGGTACATTTTTAGTTGTCCGTATTTTCAGGTTCCGTGTTCACTCATTTAACGTTTGAGGGCTACTCTTTTCCGGTGGTTTCAATGACGCAAGTTTATCCGGAATAACTTCAGCGGCATCGGCAAACGGAAGCAGCACCAGGTCGGCACCGGCTTTTTCCATCTCTTTGGCCGTTCGCCCGGTGTAGGAGGTAACGGCAATGCTTCCCTTATATCCGGCGTGTTTCAGGTATTTGATGAGGGCCTTATTGATCTGCCTGGAATCCAGGCTGGATACCACACATTGAGCCTCCATGGGGAGAATCTCCGGAAGTTCCGGGTCATCTGCGTCACCGTACTGCGCAACCCGCCCCCGTTTTTTCCAGCGTGCCACGGCACGGGGGTCAAAATCTACCCCGAATACCCTGAAACCTTTCTCCTCAAGCTGACAGGCAATATTGGATCCGTACATGCCCAGCCCGAAAATGATCACATCAAATTTTTTCTTGTGCAGCTCTTCATCCTCCACCTCAAGGTGGGGGCGTTTCTTCTCAAAAACAGACAATGCCGGGGCGATCTTTTCAAACAGTTCATGTGAATACATGATCAGGTAGGTGCTGATGCTGATGGTAAACAGCCCCACCAGGGTAATCATGCCAAGGGTTTCTTCGGTGATCTGCCCCATGCTCAGACCCAGTGCAGCCAGAATCAGCGAGAATTCGGATATCTGGGCCACGTTAAGCCCGGCCAGGAAACCCGTTCTTTTCCGATATCCCATTAATCCCAGAATGGTCATTACAATAAGGGGGTTTCCGATAAGTACGAACAGTGAAAGGATCAGCGCGGGAAGGAGCTGCTGGCCGAGCAGGGGCACGTTGACCTGGCTCCCGAGGTGAATAAAGAAGAACAGCAGCAGAAAGTCACGCAGGGAGTTCATCCTTCCGGAGATCACTTCCCTGTAGGGTGTGGCTGAAAGGGAAATTCCTCCCATAAAAGCCCCGACTTCTTTACTGAACCCCAGGTAGTCGCTGAAAGCGGCCAGCGCGATGGCCCAGGTAATTGAAAAAAGAATGAGCAGTTCGGGGGTGCGCGCCATGATACTGGTGATCTTGTTCAGCACAAACCGCATCAGCAGTATAACGAATGCCAGCAGTCCGATGCCTTTGGCAAATACAATGAGCATTTCTTCCAGTACGGTGTATTCTGAGGGACTCCCCATGGCTGAGAGCACAATCATTGCAATGATAACCACAATATCCTGAACGATCAGAAATCCGATCGATATCTGCCCGTGCAGGGACTGTATCTCCTTTTTGTCAGATAGCAGTTTGACGATGATAATGGTGGAGGAGAACGTGAGTGCGACTGCAATGTAAAGGCTGGGAATGGGATCAAACCCTAAGGCAATACATATGAAATAGCCGAATACAGAGGTGAAGGTGACCTGGCCCAGCCCTGAGAACAGGGCCACTTTACCGGTAGACTGTATCAGGGTTACATCAAGCTTGAGCCCCACGGCGAAAAGCAGCAGCGCAATTCCCATTTCCGAGAGCAACTCAACTTTATCGAAAGACTCCAGCAGGTCAATCCCGTGCGGGCCTACAAGAAGCCCGACCGCAATGAAAGAAACGATCAGCGGCTGGCGGAGAAACCGGCCCAAAAGCCCCATTACGGCGGCTATTCCCAGAATGGCAGCAAATTCAAAAAAAGTGTCACCAGCAGGATCCATCACTCATTCTTTGTGAATACTTTTTCCACCTTCTGCATTAACTCATCAAAAATCTCCTGGTTTGCTGCCAGGATCTCCCTCCCAAATACATAATTGTTGTTCCCGGAAAAATCAGTCACCCTGCCGCCAGCCTCTTTCACAATCAGGCTGCCGGCAGCCACGTCCCAGGGGTTGAGGCTGTACTCAAAAAACCCTTCAAAGCGTCCGCAGGCTACGTAAGCCAGATCTACTGCGGCACTTCCCATCCTTCTGACGCCATGGGTGTTTTCAAGACACCACGTGAAAAGTTCCATGTATGGCTTCATCAAAGAATAGTCATAATAAGGAAAACCGGTGGCCAGCAGGCTGTCAGCCAGTGAGGGTGCCCCCGAAACCCTGATGGGGTGGCCATTCATCCAGGCACTACCGCCTTCCCAGGCGTAAAAACATTCGTCATGGTTGATCTCGTAAACCACTCCCATAACCACCTTCTGGTGTTTCATCAGAGCAATGGAAACGCTGAAACAAGGGAGGCCGTGAATAAAATTGGTGGTTCCGTCAAGGGGGTCTACTACCCAGCAGTATTCATCCCCCTTTTTTTCAATACTGTTTTCTTCTGCAATAAAACCCGCCCCCGGGAGCAGCCTTTGCAAATCTTTAACGATACGTTTTTCGGCTTCCGTATCCACATAAGTCACGAAATCATGTAGGCCTTTGCGCCGAATGTCTGCGGCCTTCAGCTTGGGGACTTCACCGCGGATAAATTCACCGGCGGATTTCGCAATATTACAGGTCTGTAAACAAATTGATTGTAAGTCCATGTCAGCATTGTTTGTTTTCATTCCCGTTCTTTCCCGGCCATATAACGATGGAGCGGCACGGGCATAAAGGCCTATACCACATAAACTCCGTTTTCATCGGTAATGTTCAACGTTACTTCCTGTACCTGGTTCGCCAGGCCAGGCTGGCCGGGAGTTTTGACTTTGATATAATTCCCCGTAAATCCGAACATATATCCGCCCTGTTCCTCCTTCTCCCAGAGAACCGCTTCCCGGCGCCCGCGGTTTTGCTCAATGAACCGTTTTTTCTTCCGGGATGACAGCTCTTGCATCTCCCGGGACCGCCGCTTCCGCTCAGCCATGTCAACCCGGGATTTTAAATTTGCGGCCCGGGTGCCGGCCCTTTCGGAATAGGTGAATACATGAAAGTAAGACACATCGAGGTCCTGAATAAAATTTAATGATTCTTTGAAATGGGCTGCGGTTTCTTCCGGGTACCCGACTATGAGGTCGGCGGCGATGCAGGCATGCGGAGTAAAACGGCGGATTGCTTCAACCCTTTCTGCAAAGAGGGCTGTCGTGTATCGGCGTCCCATGGCCCGCAGCATTGCGTCACTGCCCGATTGCAGTGGGATGTGGAAATGAGGCATCAAAACCGGGTGATCCGCCACCAGGCGAATAATATCTTCAGTCAGCAAATCAGGCTCCACTGACGACAACCGAATCCTTTCCAGGCCCTCAACTTTTGTCAGTTCCTTCAGCAGTTCCAGGAAAGACTCCCCGTGTGGCTTGCCAAAATCACCGATATTGACCCCCGTGAGCACCACTTCTTTCATGTTGGTTCCGGCGATTTCCCTGGCGGTTCTGAGGGTGCCTGCAATGCTGTCGCTGCGGCTTTTACCCCTGGCCAGGGGGATGGTGCAGTAAGCGCACTGGTAATCACAGCCGTCCTGTATTTTG